>JBBSQG010000121.1:0-8128 GCA_038258125.1 Solirubrobacterales bacterium | reverse complement strand
TGTCGAAGGTCACGCCGGTGATCTTGATGTCCATCTGCAGGGCGGTGATGCCCTCGCTGGTCCCGGCGACCTTGAAGTCCATGTCGCCGAGGTGGTCCTCGACGCCGGCGATGTCGGTCAGCACGACGTAGTCGTCGCCCTCCTTGATCAGGCCCATCGCGATGCCCGCGACCGGACGCCTGATCGGCACACCGGCGTCCATCAGGCACAGCGACGAGCCGCACACCGATGCCATCGAGGAGGAGCCGTTGGACTCGAAGATGTCCGACACGACGCGAATCGTGTAAGGGAACTCCTCGATCGAGGGCACCATCGCCGTCAGTGCGCGCTCGGCGAGCGCGCCGTGGCCGATGTCGCGCCGCTTGGGGCCGCGCATGAAGCCCGCCTCCCCGACCGAGAACGGCGGGAAGTTGTAGTGGTGGAAGTAGTACTTCTTCGTCTCCAGGCCGAGCGTGTCGAGGCGCATCTCGTCCTTCAGCGTGCCCAGCGAGGCCACCGACAGCGCCTGCGTCTGGCCGCGCGTGAACAGCGCCGAGCCGTGGGCGCGCGGCAGCAGGCCGGCGTCGATCGAGATCGGCCGGATCTCGTCCTCGGCGCGGCCGTCCGGGCGCTTCTTGTGGATCGCGATGCGCTGGCGCACGATCTGCTTCTCGAGCTTGTCGACGGCCATCTGCGCGGCGGCCTTGCGGTCGGCGTACTCGCCGTCCTCGGGATCGCCGGAGTGGGACGCCACGGCCTCGCTCATGATCCGGTGGGACTCGTTCTGGCGCTCGAGCTTGTCGAAGATCTGCGTGGCCTCGTCGAGCGCCGTGCCGTGCGACTCCTGCACCGCGGCGTACAGACCCTCGTCGACCGACGGGATCTCGATCTCCAGCTTAGGCTTGCCGGCCTTCTCGCGCAGCTCGTGCTGCAGCGCGCACAGCTTCTTGATCTCGCCGTGGGCGATGTCGAGCGCATCGAGGATCTCGGCCTCGGGGATCTCGTTGGCCCCCGCCTCGACCATCAGGATGGCCTCTTCGGTGCCACACACGATCAGGTCGAGATCGGAGTTGTCGAACGTGTCCTGCTCGTTGGGGTTGACGACGAAGTTGCCGTCGACCTTGCCGATCCGCACCGCGCCGACCGGCATCGGATACGGGATGTCGGAGAGCATCAGCGCGGCGGACGCGCCGTTCATGGCCAGGATGTCGTACGGGTGCACGCCGTCGATGCTCAGCGTCATCGAGACGAGCTGCGTCTCCCGGCGCCAGCCCTTGGGGAACAGCGGGCGCAGCGGACGATCGATCATGCGCGCGACGAGCGTGCCCTTCTCGGTGCTACGGCCCTCGCGCTTGAAGAAGGAGCCGGGGATCTTGCCCGCGGCGTACATGCGCTCTTCGACGTCGACGGTCAGCGGGAGGAAGTCGACGTCGCGGAGGTTGCCCGCGGTCGCTGTGCTCAGAACCACTGTGTCGCCCTGGCGGACGACGACGGCGCCGGAGGCCTGCTTGGCCATCTTGCCGGTCTCGAAGGAGATCTCGGATCCAGCGATCTCAACGGAGACACGGGTCTCGGCAGTACTCATATGAAATTGTCCTTTTGTTCGGGTGCGCCCGTCGTTGTTCGGCGCACCTGCGTCTTATCGTGACTTCGGTATGCGAACCGGGCCATCGTAGCCCAGTCGCGCCAGCCACTCGCCGTCGGGAACCCCGAAATGCGCCCCCGCGCGGGCCGAGAAGACCGCCGGTGTCGTCGTTGCCCCGGCGGCGAGCGCGGCGCGCGTGTCCTCGCGCACGCGGGCGAACAACCGATCGGCGCGGCGATCGGTGTCGAAGCGCTCGAGGTCGAGGCCGAGCGCGCGCGCGTGCTGCCAGAGGTGGGGGTCGTCGAGGCGGCCCTGGTCGGCGTACAGCGCGTCGGCGAAGGGCCAGAAGGCGCCCTGCTCGGCGGCGGCCTCGGCCGCGCAGGCGACGGGAATCGCCCGCGCGTGCTTCGTTCGCAGCGCGAAGTGGCGAAATGCGACACGCGCACCGCGCTCGACGAGGCGCTCGTGAGCCAGCGCGCAGCGCGGGCACGTGAAGTCGGCGTAGAACAGGACGAGCGCGGCGTCGGGATCGCCGCGGACGTGGTCCTGCGCACGGAGCGGCGGGGGCGGCGCGGACCGCAGATCGTCCGAGGCGCTCATCGTGTCCGCAGCGTACGGGGTGCGCGAACGCGGACGTGCCGGGAGCGTCACCGCTTCCGCGCGATGGTCCCCGACGTCGATGAAGGATCTTGCTCGATATACGACCAATACCCTTCATCCGGGGGCCTGGGACGAGGGTGGACGGCGATCCGCACACCCGTCGTGCTGCGTACCTCCTGCCATGGACGATGCCCACACCCTCGAGCGCGAGCAGCGTCTGGCCGGCACGCCCGACAAGGTCTTCGCGTTCTTCGCCGACGCCCGCAACCTCGAGGCCCTGACCCCGCCGCTGCTGCGCTTTCGCGTCGTCACGCCGGAGCCGATCGTCATGGGCCGTGGCACGCTGCTGCGCTACCGGCTGCGGGTGCACGGAGTGCCGGTCAGCTGGCTGACCGAGATCACGCATTGGGAACCGCCGCACCGCTTCGTCGACGAGCAGCTCAGGGGCCCGTACGCGCTGTGGCATCACACCCATACGTTCGAGGCGACCGACGACGGCGCCACGCTCATGCGCGACGTCGTGCGCTACCGCGTCGGCTGCGGCCCACTGGGCGCGCTCGCCAGCGCGCTCCTGGTCAGGCGCGACGTCGAGGCGATCTTCGACTTCCGCGCGGAGCGCATCCCGGCGCTGCTCGCCGGGGATTGAGCGTCGTCAGGCGCCGCCGGCGAGGCCGTCGAAGATGAGGTTCGCGCCGGGCAGGATGCCCGGGTGCTCGCCGATCCACGACCACTGCACGACCTGATCGGGCCCGACGATGACCAGCGCGCGGGTCGCCATGCCGCCGGGCGCGAAGTACGCGCCGAACGCCCGCGCGGTCTCGCCCTTGGGCTCGAAGTCCGACAGCATCTCGATCGACACCCCGAGCGACTCGGCGAACGCGCGCTGGCTGTCGGGGGCGTCGGTCGATACCCCGTAGAGGGTGGCGTCCTGGGCGGTGAACTCGTCGAGCACCTCGTGGTAGATCTGAAACTGGTCGGTACAGACCGAGCTGAAGGCGAACGGATAGAAGACGAAGACCGTCGTCTGGCCCGCGAGATCGGCCTGCGTGAAGTCCGATCCGTCGGCGCGCTTGAGCGTGAACTCCGGCACCGGGGTGCCGGGAGCGATCACGCTCACCGGCGCAGTCCGAGCTCCTTGATCAGCGCTCGGTACCCGTCGAGATCG
This sequence comes from Solirubrobacterales bacterium, assembly GCA_038258125.1. Classification (GTDB taxonomy): domain Bacteria; phylum Actinomycetota; class Thermoleophilia; order Solirubrobacterales; family Solirubrobacteraceae; genus CADCVQ01. Next base: position 4,799 of record JBBSQG010000121.1, on the reverse strand, counting down.
TGCTTCTGAAAGTAGTTCAGCAGCCGGCGGCGGCGGCCGACGAGCATGAGCAGCCCGCGGCGAGAGTGGTGGTCCTTCTGGTTGGAGCGAAGATGCTCGGTCAGCTCATTGATGCGCTCGGTGAGCAGCGCGACCTGCACGCGGGTGTTCCCGGTGTCCCGGTCGGAGTCACCGAACTGGCTGACGAGCTCCTGCTTGCGTTCCTGGGTCAGTGTCATGCGACGCAAGAAGGTAGCAGGCGCGCGCTGGCGATCAGCGATGATCCGCCCCGTGCGCGTGCTCGTGGTGGAGGACGAGATCGACCTCGCCAAGCTCGTGCGGCAGGGGCTGATCGCCGAGGGCGAGCTCGCCGACGTCGCGGTGCGCGGCGAGGATGCGCTCTGGATGGCGGCCGCCACGGCCTACGACGCGATCTGCCTGGACGTCAACCTGCCCGGCATCGACGGCTTCGAGACGTGCCGCCGGCTCCGCGCGCAGGACGTCGCGACGCCGATCCTCATGCTCACCGCCCGCGACTCCGTCGACGATCGGATCGCCGGGCTGAACACCGGCGCCGACGACTACCTCGTCAAGCCGTTTGCCTTCGGAGAGTTGCTCGCTCGGCTGCGCGCGCTCGTGCGCCGGCCCGCGCTGCAGGCCGCGCCGGTGCTGCGCGTCGGCGACCTGACGCTCGATCCCGCCACCCACCGCGTCGAGCGCGCCGGCCGGCCGATCGACCTCTCGGTCAAGCAGGTGCAGATCCTCGCGGTCTTCATGCGCCACCCGGGCGAGGTGCTCTCGCGCCTGGCGCTGCTGGAGGGGGCGTGGGACGCCGGCTATGAGAACCGCTCGAACGTCATCGACGTCCACGTGCGACTGCTGCGCGAGAAGCTCGACCGCCCGTTCGGGCGCCGCTCGTTGGAGACGGTGCGCGGCGCCGGGTACCGCCTGCGCGCCGATTGAGCGCCCCCGGTCGCTCACGCCTCCGGCAGCACGAACTCCGCCTCGGCGCCGCCCCCGGCGCGGTTGGCCACCGCCGCACGCCCGCCGTGCGCGCAGGCGATCGCCTCGACGAGCGCGAGCCCAAGGCCGCTACCGCCGTGGTCCCCGGACTCGTCGGCCTGGCTGAAGCGCTCGAACGCGCGCTCCGCGAAGCCGGCGGGAAAGCCGGCGCCGCGATCCTCGACGACGAGCGCCACGCCGCCGGCCGCCCGGCGGGCGCGCAGGCCGATCAATCCCTCGCCATGGCGCAGCGCATTGACGACGAGGTTGTCGAGCGCCTGGGCAACACGATCGGGATCGGCCGTCACCACCGCGCCGCCGGCGATGTCGACGTGGACCTCGATCGCGCGCTCCTGCACGGCGACCGCGGCACCGTGGCGCCGCGCCGTCTGTTCGAGCAGCGCCTGGACGTCCAGCGGCTCGCACCGCAGCGGCAGCCGCCCCTGGTCGGCGCGGGCGAGCACGAGCAGGTCCCCGGCCAGCCGCGACAGGCGCTCGGCATCGGATAGCGCGGCGGCCAGTGCCGCGCGCAGCCGGCCCGGATCGTCGTCGCCGCGCAGCGCGACCTCCAGCCGCGTGCGCAGCACGCTGATCGGCGTGCGCAGCTCGTGGCTGGCGTCGCCGACGATCCGCCGCTCGCGCTCCATCGCGCCTTCCAGCCGGCCGAGCAGCTCGTTCAGTGTCGCGGCGAGGCGGGCCAGCTCGTCGCCCGTCGCGGGCTCGGGCAGCCGCTCGTGCAGATCCGATTCGCCGATCTCCGCCGCCTGCGCGCGCATCCGCTCGACCGGGCGCATCGCGGCCTTGGCGACCTGCAGGCCGGCGAGGCTCGCGAGCAGCAGCGCGGCGGGCAGGGTGATGGCGAGGCGGATCGACAGGCGGTGCAGCGACTCCTCGCGCGGGCGCAGCGACTCACCGATCGCGGCCACGCGCGCGTGATCGCCCAGCGCGACGGCTCGCACCCGCGCGCCGTCGTCGCCTTCCACGCGCTCGGCCGTGACCAGCAGCGAGGTGTGCGCGGCCCGGCGCACCTGCGCGGGTGTCAGCAGGCGCGCCGCCCGCGCGCGCCGCGTCGTCATCAGGATCCGGCCTTCGCCCGCGTAGACCTGGGCCAGCGCCTCGCCCGTCAGCCCGACGAGCTCGGCGGGCGACGAGCCGTCGGACTGCAGCGCCAGCAGCGTTCGCCCGCGGTCGATGAGCTCTCCGTCGAGGCGGCGGTCGAGGTCGTGGGCGAACTGGACGTAGATGAGCACGCCCGTCGCCGCCAGCAGCACCGCCATCACCGACGCGAAGGCGAGCGTCAGCTGCACCCGCAGCGCCAGGCGGGGACGGCGACCGCGCTGCACGCCGGGACGGACCATCCGCCGATCATCACAGCGCGCCGCGGGCTGCGCTGCCGGCCGACCGCTTCACGGTGCGTTCATCTCCCCCGCTGACCATCCCGTGCCGCCCGACCCTGACCCCGCACCAGGAAGGAACGACACGATGTCAGCCACCCTCTCGCCCCCGCGGACGCCGGCCCGCACAACGGCCGCCGGCGCACCGGCCCCGCCGCACCTGGAGACCCCTATCGCCGACGCCGCCGGCAATGTCCCGCTCCGCGCGGTGCTCGCATGATGCGCCGCCCGCTCCTGCTCGGCGTTGCGCTGCTGTCGGCGGCCGCCCTGGTCGCCGGCTGCGGCGGCAGCGTCGCCTCGGCCGGCCATTCGACGACCCCCACCCCCGCCGCGACCGCGCCGCCGGCCGGCCTGAAGGTGACGACGACCGAGTTCGCCTTCCACCCGAGCACGCTGACCGCCAGCGCCGGCAAGGTCAGGCTGACGCTCGTCAACCCGGGCAAGGTCGTGCACGAGCTCGTCGTCCTGAAGACGGCGCAGGCGACCGACGCGCTGAAGGTCAGCGGCGGCCGGGTCAGCGAGGAGCATGCCGTCGGCGAGGTCTCCGAGACCCCCGCCGGAGCGACGAAGTCCGCGACGCTGACGCTCAAGCCCGGCCATTACGTCTACGTCTGCAACATCCCCGGCCACTACATGAGCGGGATGCGCGGCACGCTGACCGTGCGATAGGGCGCCGCCGGCGCTGCGCCGTCAGGCCACGCGCGCGCAGATCGCACGCGCGTCCTGCACGTCGCGCGCCATCTGCTTGACCAGCGCGTCGACGGAGTCAAAGCGCTTCTCGCCCCGCAGCCGCTTGAGGAAAGCGAGCTGCAGCCGCGTGTCGTAGAGGTCGCCGGAGAAGTCGAGCAGGTAGGCCTCGATCAGCTCGCCGCGGCCGGTGACGAAGGTCGGTCGCACGCCGATGCTCACCGCGGCCGGGTAGACCTCCCCCGCGCTCGTCGTGGCACGCGCGGCATAGACGCCGTGCGCCGGCGTCACGTAGCGCGGGTCAGGCACGATGTTGGCGGTCGGGTAGCCGAGCGTGCGGCCGCGCTCGTCACCGTGCGCGACCGCGCCGGCGAGGGTGAACGGGTCGCCCAGCAACTGGCCGGCGTACTCGAGCGCGCCGCCGAGCACGAGGCCGCGGATGTGGCTGGAGGAGACGACCTCGCCGTCGATCTCCAGCAGCCGCTCGACGCGGGTATGGAAGCGCTCGTCGGTCCGCAGCAGGGCCGCGACAAGCGCTGCTACCTCGTCGGGCGGGTTCTGGCCATCGCCGTCGATTGTTGCCACCCAGGCGCTCTCCGCGGCCCGGACGCCGGTGCGCACAGCGCTGGACTGGCCGGCGGAGGCGGCATGCGTCAGGATCATCAGCCTCGGCTCCGCGCGCGACATCGCTTCGAGCACGGCGAGGGTGGCGTCGCCTGAGCCGTCATCCACCACGATGACCTCGGCCAGGTGTGGTCCCAACTGGAAAAAGACTTCATCGAGCAGCGTCGCGATGCAGTCCGCCTCGTTCCGGCAAGGGATCACGAGACTGATCGGCTTAATCGACATTGGCTTCACCAGACGCAGGAACGACCCCGCCCCAGACGCCGTAAGGCCGGCCGCGGAAGATGACCGTCGCCCTCGGAGCCTCCGTCGGGCCTTTGCGGTCCAGCCGCGCCACCAGCACGCGGTCGGGGTCCTGAGCGAGCCAGGCAGCGGCGTCGCGCGGAGCGAGCGTCTGCACCGGGTTCAGCAAACGGGCAGCAAAGGCAAACTCGCCATTGTAGTTATCGCCGAGGACCGCAACGCCGGCCGCATCGGAGGGCGCGATCAGCGCCGAGATCGGCCCTGCATCGTAGACGCGGCCCGGCGCTCCGAACAGGAAGACGGCGTTTGCAAGGGCCACGAGGCCAAGTCCGAGAAAGGCGATGTTCGTCCCGCGCAGCCGAATGGCGAGCAGCGTCATGCCAAGGCAACCGACCCCGGCAAGCGCCATGACGATCGATGGCTGGAAGATGACCTCGCCTTTGTCGATGGGGGCGATGCCGAGCGCAATGGTAAGGCCGGTCATTCCAATGACTGCGAGCGGCAGGGCCGCTGGCCAGGCGGCGATCGGCGCGCCGCGCATCGCCCGGGCGAAGATCAAGGCGGCGGCCGGAAGGGCGGGAAGCAGGTAGTGCGTCTGCTTGCCGCTCATCAGACTGAAAAGGATCATCGCCGATCCGGCCCAGATCGCGGCCAACCGCGAACCGTGATCCTGACGAAGGCTCAGCCGGCCGACCCTGCGCAGGAGGGCAGGAGACCAGCCGAAGGGCCAGAGCAGCAAGGGCAGCAGCGCCGGGAAGAACCACCACGGTTGGGCGTGGGCGAAGGACTGAGTCATGCGGCCGGCGCTCTGGGTCCAGAGCACGGCCTCGCGATAGTCTGTGCCGCCTGTCATCACGGCGGGCAACAGCC
>JBBSQG010000120.1:0-8159 GCA_038258125.1 Solirubrobacterales bacterium | reverse complement strand
CCACGGCCGGCCTGCACCTCGCGCTACGGGCCGCCGGCGTGCGCGACGGCGACGAGGTCGTCACGACGCCGTTCTCGTTCGTGGCCAGCGCCAACGCGGCGGTCTTCGAACGCGCCCGCCCGGTCTTCGCGGATATCGACCCGCGCACGCTGAACCTCGACCCGCAGGCGGCCGCCGCGGCGATCACGGCGCGAACGACGGCGATCCTGCCGGTGCACATCTTCGGCTACCCGGCCGACCTGCCGGCCTTCGAGCGCATGGGCCTGTCGATCGTCGAGGACGCCTGCGAGGCGCTCGGCGCCGTCCACGGCGACGGCACGCCGGTCGGCGCTCGCGGCCACCCGGCGGTCTTTGGCTTCTATGCCAACAAGCAGCTGACGACCGGTGAGGGTGGCATGATCACGACCGCCGACGCGGCGGTGAAGGCGCAGATCGACTCTGAGCGAAACCAGGGCCGCGCCCCGGACATGGGCTGGCTGGACCACGACCGCCTGGGCTTCAACTACCGACTGTCGGACCTCGCCTGCGCACTCGGCCTCGCGCAACTGCAGCGCCTCGACGACATGCTCGCCGGGCGCGCCCGCGCTGCCGCGCTGTACCGCGAAGCGCTCGCCGGCATCGAGGACCTCCAGCTGCCCTGCGAGGACAGCGGAGGAGACCGCCGCGGCTGGTTCGTCTTCGTCGTCCAGCTCCCGCGTGGCGTAGAGCGCGACGCCACGATCCGCGCGCTGCGCGAGCGCGGCGTGCAGTCCAAGCCCTACCTGCCGGCGATCCACCTCATGAGCTACTACCGCGAGACCTTTGGCCACCGCGAGGGCGAGTTCCCCGTCTGCGAGGACGTCGCGGCGCGTTCGGTCGCGCTGCCGTTCTTCCCCGAGCTCAGCGAGGGTCAGGTCGACCGCGTGGCGATGGCACTGCGTGCCGTGCTCGGCCGCTAGGTGAGCTGCGCGCGCCTGGCCAGCGCGCGGATGATCGCCACCAACATCCGAGCTCGCCTGCTCCGGCCGGCGCCGGCGTCACGCCCGCAGGTGCCCGCCCTCGTTGAAGCTGCGCACCCACCAGTGTCCCTCGGGCAGCAGCACGAGCCGCGACAGCGAGCCGTTGTCGGCGTGCACGAAGGCAAACGGGCGGCTGTCGCTGGCCTGGCGGCAGAGCTCGCCGATCACACCCCCGTGGACGACGGCGGCGACGCTGGCGCCCGGCTGCAGACCCGCGACCGTCCGAGCCAGGCCCGCCCGCGTGCGCGACGCGAATGCCTCCATCGTCTCGGCGCCCGGGATCACGTCCCAGCGCTGCTGGGCGAACACCTCCCGCACGATCGGGTCGCGCCGGCGCACGGCGATCCGGAAGGCGCCGCCGTCCAGCTCGCCGAGGTGGACCTCGCGCAGCTCGGGCACGACGACGGGCTCCAGGCCCAGCCGCGCCGCCAGCGGGGCCGCGGTCTGGGCGGTGCGCCGCAGGGGGGTGACGTAGAGCGCGGTGAGCGGCTCGGCGGCGAGGTAGGTCGCCACGGCCTCCGCCTGACGCTCGCCGGCCTGCGAGAGGGCAGGATCGGCCTGACCCTCGAGCAGCTCGAACGGCTCGTCCTCGACGGCCGCCTCTGACGCGCCGTGGCGGATCAGCACGACCTCGATCGAGCCGGGCGGGCGCGAGTAGTCCTCCTGCGGATAGTGCTTGGCCGCCACCGCGCGCAAGCCTAGCCAGCGCCTGGCCGGTGTGGACGGGTGCGCCAGGCCGACACAGGGGTCGACCGGCGACCTAGACTCGCCGCCAATGTCACGCTTCTCCGAACCGCAGGACCCGATCTTCCGGCGCCTGAACACATCGCTGTCGTTCGACCAGCGGTTGTGGCCCTACGACATCCAGCAGTCGCGCGCGCATGCTCGCATGCTCGCCGCCCAGCGCATCATCGGCGAGGACGACCGCGACGCCCTACTCGCCGGGCTCGACGCCGTCGAGGCTGAGCTTGCCGAGGGCACGTTCCCGTTTGCAGACGACGACGAGGACATCCACATGGCGGTCGAGCGCCGCGTCACGGAGCTCGCCGGCCCGGTCGGCGGCAAGCTGCACACGGCGCGCTCGCGCAACGACCAGGTCGCCACCGACATCGCGCTCTTCACACGCGACGCCGCCGGTCACGCGACCCGTGCGATCGATGCGCTCACGCTCGCCCTGCTCGACGCCGCCGAGCGCCACCTCGACTGGCCGCTGCCCGGCTACACGCACCTGCAGCGCGCCCAGCCCGTCTACGTCTCGCACCATCTGCTCGCCTACGTCTGGATGCTGCTGCGCGATCGCGAGCGCTTTGAGTTCGCGACCGCCCAGACCGCCGCCCTACCGCTTGGTGCGGGCGCCCTGGCCGGCGTGAACTTCGACACAGACCGAGGCGCCGTCGCCGCCGAGCTCGGCTTCGTGCGCGTGTCCCCCAACTCGATCGACGCCGTCTCCAACCGCGACTTCGTCCTGGACTACCTTGCGGCCGCGGCGACCTGCGCGACGCATCTGAGCCGCCTCGGCGCCGAGCTCGTGCTGTGGTCGAGTGAGGAGTTCGGCTTCGTCACGCTGTCGGATGCCTGGACCTCGGGCTCCTCGATCATGCCGCAGAAGAAGAATCCCGACGCGGCCGAACTGCTGCGGGCCAAGGCGCCGCGGATCGCCGCGCACCTCGGCGCTCTGCACGGGGTCATGCACGCGCTCCCGCTGACGTACAACAAGGACCTGCAGGAGGACAAGGAGCACCTCTTCGACACCGTCGACACGCTCGACCTCTGCCTGGCGTCGGCGACCGGGATGATCGCGAGCGCGCGCTTTCATCGCGACCGGATGTCAGCGGCGGCTTCCGACGACCTGATCGCCGCCACCGATGTCGCCGATCACCTCGTCAAGCAGGGCGTCCCGTTCCGCGCCTGCCACGGCATCGTGGCGGGTCTCGTGCGGATCGCCGTCGACTCCGGGCGCGCGCTCGCCGAGCTGACCGACGACGAGCTGCGCGCGGCCTCCGACGCGCTCGACCCGGCCGCGTTTCGCGCGCTGCTGGCGCAGAGCTCGTGGCTTGAGTCCAAGACCAGCGAGGGTGGGACGGCCCTGCGGCGCGTTCAGGAGCAGCTCGAGCTCGCCCGCGGCGCCGTCACCCTGCACCCCGCCTGAGGTGCCGCCGCAGCACGCCGAGCGCCACCTGCGCGCGCTCGAGCTGCCCGTCGTCGAGGCCGCCGCCGCGCTCGTCGGCTGCACGATCACGCACGGCGACTGCAGCGGCGTGATCGTCGAGACCGAGGCCTACCACGAGCAGGAGCCGGCCTGCCATGCCTTCGTGGGCCTGACGGCCCGCACGGCGCCCCTGTTTCAGGCGCCGGGAATCGCCTACGTCTACCGCTCCTACGGCATCCACGCCTTGCTGAACGTGGTCGTCGAGCCTGCCGGTGTGGGCGCCGCGGTGCTGATCCGCGCGCTCGATCCGCTTGCCGGTGAGGATCTGATGCGCACGCGCCGCGGCCGCGATCGGCGGGTCGACCTCTGCTCAGGTCCGGGCAAGCTCACCCAGGCGCTCGGCATCGACCTCGAGTGCAACGCCACGCCGCTGCTGGGTGGGCCGGTCGAGCTCGGTCCGCCACCGGCCCATCGCGTCGACGAGCCACCGTCGCTCATCGCCGGCCCGCGGATCGGCATCACCCGCGCGGTCGAGTTGCCCTGGCGCTTCTGCGCGGTGGGCAACCGTCACGTTTCGCGTCCGTGGCCCCCGGGCCGGCCGACGACCGTCTGAGGTCGTCCCGGACTAGTACTCCCCGCCACAAGTTCCGCGGTTTCTCGCGGCCCCGATCCGTGCCTGACGGCCGTCGGCGCCCGCCCCCGTGCCACCGGCACGAAGGCGGGTCACCGTCGACCGTCAGATCACGGCCGGGCATCCGGGAGAACTCCACGGAACGTACGGCGGGAAGCCCTTAGCAAGCGCGTCCTCAGGGCTGGGGCGTCACGCCACCGGAGGGCGCGACCGGCTCGACCGGTGCGGCGGGCGGAGTCACGGGCGTCGGCGGCGGGGTGACCGGGGCCGGAGGCTGCGCCGGCGTCTGTGGCGCGGCGCCGCCGTCGCCGGTCCCGCCATCGCCGGCCGGAGGTGCGGCATCGGTCTGCGGGTCCGTCGCGCGCTCGTTGTCCGACGTCGTCGTCGTCGGACCGGTCGTCGTCGGCTCGGGCACTGGTGCCGTCGGGTCGACGGCGAGTCCGGCTTCTATGCATTTCTTCGACGGCACGGCGTCGGGCTTGCGCTTCTCGGCCTCGCGCTCGCACTGGCGCTTGACGCGATCCTGCTCGGCCTGAATGATTGAGACCATGAAGTCGTGCCAGATCTGCGCGGGGTACGTGCCGCCGGCGACCGGCTCACCGCGATACTCCGTGCTCATCACCTTCGCGCCGCCGGGATAGCCGACCCAGACAGCCACGGTGTACTTGTCGGTCGCCCCGACGAACCAGGCGTCGGCGTAGTTCTCGGTGGTCCCGGTCTTGCCCCAGGCGCGCACCTTGCCCAGGCTCGCCGCCTTTGCGGTCCCGACCTTGATGACCGACTCGAGGATCGATGTCGTCGTGTTGGCGACGTTCTTGGACAGGATTCGCGTGCGGATCCGCTTGTTGCGGTCCAGCGCACGCTTGGGGTGGTCGCGCAGCGTGACCTTGCGAATGCCCACGGGCCCCTTCTTGCCGGCCCCGAGGCTGCCCGTCACGAGCAGGCCGCCGGTCGCGAAGGTCTGGTAGGCGTGCGCCATGTCCAGCGGCGTGACGCCGTGCTTGAGTCCACCGAGCGTGATGGCGTAGTTGCTGGACACCGGGGTGCGGATCCCCATCCGCTCGGCGGTGCGTGCGATGCGCTTCGTCCCGGCCTTGATGCCGACCTGGGCATATACGGCGTTGTCGGAGAACGTCGTCGCGCGGGCCAGTGTACTGGTCCCGGAGTACGCGTCGTCGTAATTGTTCACGGTGAACTTCTCGATGCTGTTGGGGACCTGGATGACCTGTTTCTTGGACTCCCACGTGGAGTCGGGGGAGATCCCCTGGCGAAGTGCCGTCGCCAGGACAAACGGCTTGAAGGCCGACCCCGGCTGCCGCTGACCCTGTGTGGCGAGGTTGAATGGGACGTTGTCGTAGTCGGTCCCGCCGACCATCGCGCGAACCTCGCCCGTCGTGTTGTTGATCGCCACGAGCGAAGCCTGCGGCCCGCTCGGTGGGTTGCCCAGCCAGCGTGCGACCGCGTCTTCGGCGCGGCGCTGCATGCCGAGGTCGATCGTCGTCTGCACGCGGAGGCCGCCGAGCAGCGCCTCGCGCGGTCCGTAGCGGTCGATGACCTGCTGGCGCACCCACGTGGCGAAGTACGCCGACGACTTGCTCGCCGCCTGCGCTTGGGGCGGATGGATCGTGCTGCGGTCCGGCACCATGGCCTGAATCCCGGCGTCGTACTCGGTCTGCGTGATGTAGCCCTGGTCGAGCATCTTGGAGAGCACGAGGTTGCGCCGCTTCATGGCCGCCTCGGGGTTGACGATCGGGTCGTACGCGCTCGGCGACGCGACCATTGCCGCGAGCAGCGCCGACTCGTAGGGCCGCAGGTTGCTCGCGCAGCGGTTCTCGCGTTTACCGCAGCCGAGGTGGTTCTCGGTGTTGCCGAAGTACGTGCGCGCGGCGGACTCGATCCCGTAGGCGCCGTTGCCGAAGTAGATCGAGTTGAGGTACTCGGTGAGGATCTTCTGCTTGGACCACTTGCGCGTGAGGTGGTAGGCGAGTGCCGCCTCGCGGATCTTCTCGAGCACGGTCCGCCGGCTCTGCGCCTGGGTCGCGTTCTTGACGAACTGCTGGGTGATCGTGGAGCCGCCTTGGGCCGCCCGCCGGCTCGTCAGGTCCGTAAACAGGGCGCGCCCGATGCCGCGCAGATCGACGCCGTCGTTCTGGTAAAAGCGCTCGTCCTCGACGGCGATGATCGCGTGCTGCATCGTCAGCGCGATCTCATCGGTCGGCACGATGATCCGCCCCTTGTCGGCCAGCGTCGCCAGATACTGCCCGCGGACGTCGACGAGGACGGAGTTCTGCGATCGCTTGAACTCGGTCTGGTTCTCCAGCTGGGGCAGGTCGCTGGCGACCGCCATCATCATCCCGAAGGCCGTCGAGACGAGCGCGAGCAGCGCGAGGCCGAAGAGGATGAAGGCCAGCCGCAGCCGCTTGAGCCGCGGCCGGCCAAGCGGCGGGTCAGCGAGGACCAGGATGTCAGTACGTTCGGAGTCGCTCATGCGAACGCGGAGGGCCGCCGCTGGCATGCGGAGACGTCCCCGTGGGCCCCAGCAGCGCAGGCGCGGTGACGCCAGGGGCAGGGCTGACTCTAGCATTGGCGTTATGACGACCAGCCCGGCCGATGAGGCCCAGTACCTGGCCCGCGACACGGTCGATGCGCTGCCTGCCGGCGGCCTGCGGCGCAAACTCGAGTTGGGGCGCCCGCTGCGTGTCAAGCTCGGCCTGGACCCGACAGCGCCGGATGTCCATCTCGGGCACACGGTCGTCCTGCGCAAGCTGCGCGAGTTTCAGGATCGTGGCCACGTCGTGGTCCTGATCATCGGCGACTACACGGCACGCGTCGGCGATCCCAGCGGGCGCTCGTCGATGCGACCGCAGCTCTCGGGCGCGGAGATCGACGCCAACGCGCGGACGTACGTCGCTCAGGCGGGCAGGGTCCTCGATCCAGAGCGCATCGAGCTACGCCACAACTCCGAGTGGCTGGACATGTCGATGGAGGACCTCTTCGCGCTGACGCGGACCACGACGGTCGCCCAGCTGCTGGAGCGCGACGATTTCGCCAACCGCTTCTCCGCACGCGAGCCAATATCGATCACGGAACTGCTCTATCCGCTCATGCAGGGCTATGACTCGGTCGCGGTGCGGGCCGATGTGGAGCTCGGCGGCACCGACCAGAAGTTCAACCTCCTGCTCGGCCGCAATGTCCAGCGTTCCTACGGGATCGAGGAGCAGGTCGCCCTCACGATGCCGATCCTGCCCGGCGTCGACGGGCAGCGCAAGATGTCCAAGTCGCTGGCCAACCACATCGGCGTCACGGACGCTCCCCACGAGATGTACGGCAAGACGCTGAGCGTCCCCGACGGCGCGATGACGAGCTGGTACGAGCTGCTCCTCGGCGAGCCGCTGCCCGCGGGGTTGTCGCCCCGCGACGCCAAGCACGCCCTCGCGCACCGGCTCGTCGCCCGGCTGCACTCCGAGCAGGACGCCGCCGGCGCCGCGGCGCACTTCGAGCGCGTCTTCGTGCAGGGGGCGATGCCCGACGAGATCGAGGAGTCGACGTTCGTCGCGGCCAACGGCTCAGCGGTCCATCTGCCCGCGCTGATCGCCGACAGCTTTGGCGGCTCACGCTCCGACGCGCGTCGCAAGCTCGCCCAGGGGGCAGTCAAGCTCGACGGCGCGGCGCTGAGCGCCGCCGACCTCGACGTGGCGCCCGACCGGCTGGACGGCGCGGTGCTTCAGGTTGGCAAGCGCCAGTTCCGGCGCATGCGGCGCGCCACCTGAGCGGGGCATTTGCCGGCGCGAGCGGGTCCGTCCGGCGCAGTTGTCTATACTGCCGCTGCGCCGGTCCCTTGCGCCCCGACCGGAGCCCTTCCATGGGCCTCTCGGAGCGCTATACTGGCCAGTCCTGTCTTCGAGTCGCTCGCGATCCGATGAAGCGCAGGTTCTAGGAGGAGTCCCCTCCATGGGAACGCGCGACGGTCTTTGAAAACTCAACAGCATGCGCACCTTGATCGCGCCTAGCGATCAGGTGTGCGTCCAGGTTCGATCCCTCGCTCCATAGCCGGAGGCGAGGGACCTGAATTAGAACAACCCGTCATGACTGCGGTGCCTCGTGTATTGGCACTGCAAAATAGTTGTGACAGCTCTACGTGACGAGGGGTCAAGGTTTTTGAGCAGGCCCCTCAGCAGTTCTTCACGGAGAGTTTGATCCTGGCTCAGGACGAACGCTGGCGGCGTGCTTAACACATGCAAGTGGAGCGACGAACCGGGGCTTGCCCCGGGGCAGAGCCGCGAACGGGTGAGTAACACGTGGGTTACCTACCCCAAGGACCGGGACAACCCGAGGAAACTCGGGCTAATACCGGATGTGGTCTTCGGACGAAAGGAAGCTT
>JBBSQG010000119.1:0-8195 GCA_038258125.1 Solirubrobacterales bacterium | reverse complement strand
GACGCTGTACGCGCACGCTCGCGGTCGTCAGGCCGCCACGGCCTAGCCGAGGGACCGCTGTCGCGAGGCTGCCGTCGGGTCGCAGGGCGGTAGCACGACCGGCGGCCGGCCCCGCTCTTCCTGGGCGGAGAGCCAGTGATCCGGGGTACCCGGTTGACCGCGCGCGAGGTGCTTGCACGTCTGGCAGGCGGCGACAGCGTGAGCGACCTCACGGCCGAGTATCCAGATATCGACAGGGCCGCCTTCGAGGCAGCGGCGCTGTACGCCCGCACGCATCCGCTTCGCGGTCGACCGTTCGGCGCTCGATCGCTGACCGGGTGCTGAGGGATCAGCAAGGCAGGCGCCCGCGCCGATCGTGGCATCGTGCCATCGTGGAGGGTGTGAGCATCGACAGCGAACCGCCCGACCGCGAGGAGGCGCCTGGCTGGGACGCGATCGACGCGGTCTTCGCGTCCATGTATCCCGGGCAGCAGCCCGAGCACTGGGGAACGGAGATCCCCAGCCGGGTCATCTTCGGCGGGCCGGAGGTCCTCGACGGGCTGTCGGCCTACGCCGCCACGCAACCGCGCGTGCACTGGCATTGGGTGACGTACGGGCTCACCGAGCTCTACGAAAAGGACGGCGACGATCCCAACTGGAGCGGGTGGGGCTATGAGCTCGTCATGCGTGCCCCCGCCGGGCAGGCCTGGCCGGGGGATGTGCTGCGCAACCTCGCCAACTGGGCACACGAGAACAAGACGCCGCTGCAGGTCGGCAAGCAGATGGACCTCAAGATGCCCGTGGCATCCGGCGCGCCTTGTGACCTGACCGGGTGGGGATTCGTATCGGACGCGTCGCTTCCGGCGATCCAGACGCCGCACGGGCGAGTCGAGTTCGTCGAGGTCATCGGCCTGCGACCCGACGAGCTGGCGCTCTGGCGCGAGCAGGGCGGGGAGGCCGCGCAGGCGGCTGTGCAGGGGAGGTTCACCGCAGACTTCAACCGCTTTGTGCGAGAGCCGATCCTCCAATGACCGGTTCGATCCGCGCGCCGCGCGCCGCCGCCTGATCGACCCGACGATCCTGCGATGCACGCGCGCGGGCGCACGAAGGAGGGCAGCGGCCTTGGCGCGACCGTCACGCTCGGGCAGCTGGAGGAGGACCCCCATCCGCCGCTCGCCCGGCTGCGCGCGCAGGCGCCCGTCTGCTGGGTGCCGGCGCTGGAGGGCTGGCTGGTTACGCGACGTGATCTTGCGATGCAGGTCATGCGCGACGCGCGCACGTTCACCGTCGATGACCCGCGCTTCTCGACCGGCCAGGTGGTCGGGCCGAGCATGCTCACCCGCGACGGCGCCGAGCATCGCCGCCACCGCACCCCGTTCGCGGGTCCGTTTCGCCACGGTGCCGTGCACGCGCGCTTCGGGCACCTCGTCGCCGGCGAGACCGACCGGCTGATCGATGCGATCGAGCCCGACGGCGGCGCCGAGCTGCGGCGCAGCCTGGCGGGGCCACTGGCCGTCGCCGTTGTCACGCGAGCGCTCGGCATCCAGGACGCCGACGCGGGGGCGGTGCTCGGCTGGTATGACCGGATCGTCACGGCGGTCACCGAGATCACGGCGGGCCGGCCGCCGGGGGCGGGCGGGCGCGAGGCCTCCGCCGCGCGGTCGGCCGCGAGCGACCCCGCGCTCGACCGCGCGCCGGCGGCATCGCTGCTGGCGGCCGCCGCGCGCGACGCCGATGGCCTGCAGCGCGAGAGCGTCATCTCCAACGCGGCCGTGCTGCTGTTCGGCGGAATCGAGACGACCGAGGGGATGATCGCCAACGCGGTCTGGCATGTGCTCGGCCATCCCGACCAGCTGCCGCATGTCCGCGCCAGCCCGGAAGGGCTGGCCAATGCGATCGAGGAGTCGCTGCGCCTGGAGCCGGCGGCGGCGGTCGTCGACCGCTACGCGACCGCCGACGTCGAGCTCGCGGGTGCCGCGATCGCGCGCGGCGAGCTCGTCCGCGTGTCGATCGCAGCCGCCAACCGCGATCCGCGGGAGTTCCCCGAGCCCGATCGCTTCGACGCCCAGCGCCCCAACGCGGTCCGCCACCTCGCCTTCGCGCACGGCCCGCACGCCTGCATCGCGATGCACCTTGCGCGAATGGAGGCCCACACGGCGCTGCAGCAACTGCTCGCTCGCCTTCCGGGCTTGCGGCTGGATCCGGCCCGCCCGACCGCGCCGCGTGGGCTCGTGTTCCGCAAGCCGCCCGCGCTGCATGTCCTCTGGACGACGTGATCGAGGGAGCTTGGGATGCGCCGTCGCCGGGACCTTGTCGAGGCGCTCAATGTCGACCCCGCGCCGATCGAGGCGCTCACCGCCGCTGCGGCGCCACGCGGCCGGCGGCGGTGGACCGGCCCGTACAGCGAGCATGGTCGCCTGCCTTCAGCGTTCGGTCCTCGTGATGCAGACCTACGGAGGGCGCCGGGATCGTCGGGCCCGGGGTGACGTTGGCGTCCAGCATCGTCCAGCCCGCCCGCGTGTGGCCTATGTTGCCTGCACGCCGGACCACCGCGGCGCAAGACGTCAGCGAATGGGGGAGACGACGACGATGACCAGCTATCCGGACGATCTGCGCTACACGAAGACGCACGTATGGGTGCGCCCGCGCGAGAAGCTCGTCACGGTCGGGATCACGCAGTTCGCCGCCGACGGCCTGGGCGCTGCCGGCTTCCTCGAGCTGCCCTACCCAGGCGAGCTGTTCAAGGCCGGCGACATGCTGCTGCGAATCAGCGGCGAGCATGCGTCCAAGGCGGTCTACATGCCGCTCGTCGGGCAGGTCAACGCCGTCAACCAGACGCTTGGCGACGCGCCGAGCCAGATCAACGACGAGCCCTACGGCGCGGGCTGGCTCGTGCGCATCGAGCCCAACGAGCTTGCCGACGCCGAGAACCTGATGGACGCCGCGCAGTACGCGGACTACGTCGCGGGCGGTGGTGACGAATAGGACACCAACGAATGACCGGTGGCGGCGACGCCGCACGGTGGACGAACCGGCACGTCTGAGCCCTCAAGTTCCACCTTCGGACCGTCGATTGACCTGTAATGGCCTCTCACGACCGGACGCGGTCACCCGTCTCGCCGCACCACCACCCCGCGCCCGCCGGCGGGGAGGCTCAGCACGAGCATGTCGTCGAGTTCTACGAGACGACCGAGTTCCTCGTCGACACGGTCTGCGACTTCGTAGGCCCGAACCTGCACGACGGCGGCGCCACGATCATCGTCGCGAGCGCCGCTCACCGGCAGGCCTTCGAAACCGCACTGCAGGACTCGGGCATCGACCTCGAGCACGCGATCGGCGCCGATCGCTACATCACCTTCGACGCCGCCGAGCTGCTTGAGGAGCTCATGGTTGCCGGCGCGCCGCACGCCGGTCGTTTCCATGACGCGCTCGGCGGCGTCCTGGCGCGCGCCGGCGCCGGGCAGCGTCGCGTCCGCGTCTACGGCGAGATGGTCGCGCTGCTGTGGGAGGACGGCGATATTGCGTCCGCGGTGGCACTCGAGGATCTCTGGAACGACCTCGCGGTGACGCACGAGCTCGCGCTGCTGTGCGCCTACCCGATGAGCGCATTCAAGGACGACGCCTCCGCCGCGGCGTTCGAGCGCATCTGCGGCCAGCACTCGACCGTGATCCCGAGCGAGGGCTACTCGCTGCTCAGCGGCGTCGACGCCAAGGGCCGCGAGGTCGCGCGGCTACAGCGCGAGAACGCCGTCCTGCGCGCCGATGCGCGACGCGCCGCTGCTGAGCAGAAGGCGATCGCTCGGCACCGCCATGCCGACGAGCTGTGCGCGGTCGCCCTGCATACGATCGCCGAAGGCATCGTCGAGCTCGACGCCGAGGGGCGGCTCACGTGCATGAACGGGGCGGCCGAGCGGATGCTCGGCTGGACCGAAGCGGAGTTGCTCGGTTTCCCGATCGCGGATCTCATCCACCGTCGCCGCCCGGACGGCACCGAGCCCGTCGCGGTGGGCAGCCCGCTGGCCGGCGTCTTCACGGACCATTGCATCGTGCGTTCGCGCGAGGACACGCTCGTGCGCCGCGACGGTCGCGTCATGCCCGTCGTGTGCTCGGCCTCGCCCGAGCCCGGCGGCGGCGTCGTGATCGCCTTCAGCGACGTGACCGGGGAGATCGAGCAGCGCCGGCGCGCCGCGCGCAAGCTCGACGCGGTCGCGTGGGTCAGCCTCGTGCGCGAGGCAATCGAGGAGAACCGGCTCGTGCTGCACTCCCAGCCGATCCTGCCGCTGCGCTGCGGTGCCGCACGCGAGGAGCTGATGCTGCGAATGGTCGGTCGCGAGGGCGACATCGTGTCCGCCGGCGCCTTCCTGCCCGCGGCCGAGGAGCTCGGGCTGATCTTCGAGATCGACAGCTGGGTGATCGCTCGCGCGGTGCGCTTCGCGGCGCTGGGACGTATCGTGCAGGTCAACGTCTCGGCCGCCTCGATGGCCGATGCACGCCTGCTCGACCACATCGCGCACGAGCTGCGGATCGTCGGCGCGCCGCCCGGCAACGTCGTCTTCGAGGTCACCGAGGCGGCGCTCATGAGCGACGCGGCGGCGGGCCAGGCGTTCGCCGCCCGGCTGCGGGAGCTCGGCTGCGGCCTGGCGCTCGACGACTTCGGGACCGGCTCAGGCGGCTTTGCCTACCTGCAGGAGCTCTCCGTGGAGGCGCTGAAGATCGACATCGACTTCGTCCGCGACCTGCCGCGCAACCCCGCCAACCAGCACCTCGTGCAGGCGATCGTCGCGCTGGCCCACAGCTTTGACATTGAGACGATCGCCGGTGGCGTGGAGGATCGCGCGACGCTCGCCCTGCTGCGCGAGTACGGCGTCGACTACGCGCAGGGCTACGCGATCGACGACCTGACGACCGTCGTGCAGCGCGTCGCCCCACCGCTGATCGTGTCCGAGGGCGCCGAGCTGTGCGCGCCGCGGCCTGTCTCCGACCGCGCCCGGCTGCTGCGCGGGCGGCTGCTCGACCACCGTGAGACACAGCGCACGGCGCACGCGGTGGCCGGACCCGTCTGACCGAACCGAGGGTTCGGCCGCGTGCGTGCATCCCGCCCGGTCGGGTGCAGGAGTGACGGAGCAGATCGGCGCATCCGCCGATCCGTCACACCCGCACGCATGTCGTGCAGCCGCGACGGATGACGCCGGCTCGCGGCTGGATCCGTCACATCTGCATGCTCGGCGACCTGCGGCCAGCCGTCCCGGCTCAGTCGGCGGTCGAGTCGGTGGAGGTCGTGCCCGTACCGGTGCCGAGCTTGGCCTCCAGCGCGTCCTTGGCTGCCTTGATCGCCGGCGAGTCGCGCACGAGCGTCTGGGTGGCCGAGCGCGCCGAGGACGCATCATGCGCGCGGGCGCCGGTTGCGATCGCGTCGAGGTCCTGCGCGCCAGTCGTCAACGCGCCGACCAGCGCGGTCACCTCGGCCCGGGAGTCCTGCGGCGTCTCGAGCGCATTGAGGTTCGCGACGACGCCGCGGGCACGGCTGGCAAGGTTCGTGAACGTGGCCGCGAGCGCGGCGTCAGTCTCCTTGCCGGCGCCCTGGATCGCGGTGCCGAGGTCGTCGCCGATCTTCGTCGTCTCGGCCGTCGCGGCCGTGGCGGCCGTCTTGAAGGCGGCGGCCGCGGCGGCCTTCGCCTTGGCGGCGTCGGCGGCCCCGTCGTCCTTGCTGTCACCGCCGCAGCCGGCGATCGCGATGGACACGAGGGCGACGACCGGCATTACACGCCGGCGGACCCGTGCGGTGGACTGAGACGTGGCCGCAGCCGCGCCGGTGGTGATCTGCATGACCCGTTCCCCCTGCTCGATTGACCCCGAGTGCCGCGCGACGTTCGCGCACGCGGACGGCGACACCCTAACCCCAATACACCGATCCTCGCGGCGAATCCCAGCCCCCGATCACGGGCCGCTGACCGTGGCCCTGTCGGATTCGCGGCGCGCGATCGGTGCGCGGCGCACTAGAAGATCGGCGCGCCCGGCGGCGGCATGAACGCACTCAGCACGAGCAGCTGAGCGACGCCCGTCACCAGCAACGCGATGTCGATCTCGGACTCCGGCACGATCCACCACGTCTGGCCCGGCTTGTCCTTCTCCAGCGCCGGGCCGAGCAGCTCGCCGTTGACCGAGACGAGGCACGGCAGCCGGTAGCGGCCGGCGCCATGACCGGAGACCGTGTACTCGGTGCGGCGGCAGTCGATCGACCAGCCTTCGACGTAGTCGGGGTTGCGCATGAGGCTCGGCGGGGAGATCGGCACGCGCTCCTGTGGCTGGCGCTCGATGCGCCGCAGGAACTCACGGGCGACGTCGGCGGCCGTCAGCGATGCAGGCAGATCGGCGTCGTGCAGCTTCTCGGCGTCGCTGCGCGTCTGGTCGCCGCTCAGCGCGATCGCGCGGTCAAGCCAGTGCTCGGGCAGGTCGGCGCGTGGCGCGTTCGTCGCCTCGGCGAGCGCGTAGTTGCCGAGGTCCGCACGGCAGCCCTCACAATGCGGGCCGTCGGCGAGGCGGATCGCCAGCTCGTAGCGGCCCAGGGCGTTGGCGGAGATGCCCTCCGGCGCGGGCGGCATCGTGCGCAGATGCTCGTCACAGAGGGTGCGCCCGCAGCGATTGCAGGATGCGATGGCCAGCTTGCCGCAAGAGCAGGTGCCGACACTTCCGTTGCTGTAGCTCATCGTTGGAGTCTAGGCACGCGACCGGTCTCCGTCACGCGATCATGTGCCCAATGGCGCAAGCAGCGCCTCCACAGTGCTGCCCGTCGGAAGTTCCGTGGAGAGACCGCGGAGCTTGCGGCGGGAGTACTTAGACTTCCCGTCATGTACGCCGATGAGCTGCTCATCCCCTGGACCGAGCAGACGCTGGCGCTGCTTCCGGAGGCGACGCTCTTCGATGCCCACACGCACATCGGCGTCAATGATCCGGACGGCTTCAAGTGCACCGCGCAGGAGCTGCTTCAAACGCTCGCGCCGACCGGCTCGCGCGCCGTCGTCTTCCCGATGCATGAACCCGACGGCTACCCGCCGGCCAACGATCATGTGCTGGAGGCCGCCGCCGACTCCGGCGGACGACTGGTGGCGTTCTGCCGCCTGGACCCGCGCGCCGGCGACCCGGTCGCCGAGATCCGCCGCTGCGTCGAGGCCGGCGCGCGGGGGATCAAGCTGCATCCCCGCGCCGAGCAGTTCGAGCTCGACGAGCCGGCGATGCGCGACATCGTCGCCTGCGCCGACGCCGCGCGGCTGCCGATCCTCGTCCACGCCGGCCGCGGGATCCCCGCGCTCGGCGCGCACGTGCTCGAGCTCGCCGTCGAGTTTCCGCGCGCGCGGTTCATCCTCGCCCACTGCGCCGTCTGCGACCTCGCCTGGATCTGGCAGCGGCTGTACGAGTTTCCCAACGTGTTCATCGACACGGCCTGGTTCAGCGTCACCGACCAGCTCGCGGTCTACGCGCACGTCCCGCCGGGCCAGATCCTCTACGCGACCGACATCCCGTTCGGGACGCCGCAGCTGACCGTCATCGGCTCGCTGCGGCCGGCGCTGCAGGCCGGCCTGACGCCGGCTCAGCTGCAGAGCGTCATGGGCGGACAGCTCGAGCGGATCGTCGCCGGCGAGGACACGCTCGACCACGGACCGGCCGTCGGCGAGGGCCGCATCCGCCGCGACACGCTGCTCGCGCGCGTCGAGTACTTCCTCGACGCCGCGTTCGGGGTCGCGATCGGCGGCGGCGACGACACGGAGATGATCGACCTCGCGCGGCTGGCCACTCTCGTCGGCGACGACGCGCCGCAGGCGTCGCTGTGCGCGTCGATCCGCGAGCTGCTCGCGCTCGCGCTGAGCAAGCCGCTCGGCGAGGAGCTGACCGAGCGCTTCGAGCACATCCACCTGCTTGTCAGCGCGGCGGCTATCGCGGCCACGCCCGACGTTCCCGTGGCGTAGCGGGCAACGCTTGACCCGGATGTTGCGGCGAGCTCGCGACGGCGTCTGACGCGGCGGTTACGGTGTCGATCCGATGGTCGCCGTCCTGACGCCGCCGGGCTCGATCGCCCGCCACCACCCGCTCGGGACGTCGACCGGTGCGCTGCTTGACCGGCGTGGCGACTGGCCGGGTCTCGTCGCCGAGGCGCAGCGCACCTCGACCTTTGCCGTCGAGCTTGCGGCGCTCGCCGCCGACGAGCTGCCGGGCCTGCT
>JBBSQG010000118.1:0-8203 GCA_038258125.1 Solirubrobacterales bacterium | reverse complement strand
GCACGAAGGTGGTGCGGCCGCTCACCGACCTGCGCGTGGGACCGTTCTACGGCTGCTACATCGTGCGCCCGACCGACCGGCTGGGGATCGACGACGCGCATCCCCGCGACGGCTATCTGGGTCAGGTCGTCGAGGCGCTGGGCGGCACGGTCACCGAGTACGCGGGCTCGCACAAGTGCTGCGGCTTTCCGATCATCACGATGAACAAGGAAGCCTCGTTGAAGCAGGCGGGGCGCCATCTCGGCGACGCGGTCGACGCCGGCGCGGACTGCGTCGTGACGCCGTGCCCGCTGTGCCACCTGAACCTCGACCTGCAGCAGCCGCTGGCCGAGAAGGTCGTGGGCCGCGACCTCGGGATGCCGGTGCTGCACCTGCCCCAGCTCGTCGGGCTGGCGCTCGGGCTGTCGCCGAAGGAGCTCGGGATGGCCCGCCACGTCGTCAAGCCGACGTCGGTGATCGACTGGTCGACATCGGTCGTGGGTTCCGTCGGTGGTTCCTCCGCCGGAGGGTAAGCGGCGCGGGCTGCGCCGGCTCGTCGGCCGACGACGGCGGGAGGGGCCGGCAGAGGAAGCGGCCGAGGCGGAGATCGACGACGAGCGCGTCACGGCCGAGGTCGACGCGGTCGCTGAAGCCAAGCCGGACGAGGTCTCCGACGCCCCCGAGCCGACGCCCGAGCAGGTCGCGGCGGCGCAGCTGGAGGCCCGCTTCGACGCAGCCCGCGACCGGCTGCGGTCGACGATCACGCCTCCCGACCCCGACGACGGCTGACCCGCCCGGCCCGAGCACGAGAAAGGGGCCCTCCCCGGGCCCCTCGCTCGCTGTACCCCTCTTCCGCCCTGTGGAAGTCGATCCCCCGTGACGTCGTGTTCAGCATGGTGGCGGTTGGCGCCGCCGTGCTCTTCCCCCGCGAGGGGTGATCTTCGGGGGAGAACGCCTCACCCTTCGTCCCCGGGCTGCCGATAGGCGACCTATGGACGAGCGCGGCCCTGTCACAGTGCTGCTCGCCCGCTTCGAGGATCTCGTCGAGGCCGGGCTGAGAAGCCTGATCGGCGAGGACCCCAGTCTGCTGGTCGTCGCCCGTGACGTGGGGCTCGCCGATCTCGACGCGGCAATCAGCCAGCACGCGCCGCGCGTCGCCGTCCTGAACTTCGGTGCGCTGCGCTCGCCCGGCGAGCTGCGACGCCTCAGCGCCGCGCACCCGCAGACGCGCCTCGTGGTGCTCGCCAACCATCCGCCGCCCGGCGAGGGCGCGCAGCTGCTGGCGCTCGGCGCGACGGCCTGCCTGGGCAAGAAGGTCGAGGGACGCGACGTACTGAACACAATCCATCTCGCCTCGCGCGGGCTGCACGTCCTGCCCTACGCCACGCCGGCGGCGGGTGGCGCGCCGCTGCTGCCCGACGTCCTGACGCCGCGCGAAGCCGACGTCCTCGAAGAGCTGCAGCTCGGCCGCTCCAACGCCGAGATCGCGATCGCGCTGTCGGTCAGCATCGAGACCGTGCGCACGCATGCGCGCAGCGTCTTTCGCAAGCTCGGCGTCAAGGGCCGGCGCGAGCTGGCGACGCTGCACTCGCACGCTCGCTGAGCGTTGACGCTTGGTCACCAAGCGCGTGATCTGCGCCCGTTCGACGGCGTCGGCGAGCTCGCGGGGTGAGAACTCGGGCGCCACCTCGAGCAGCGCCCTCGCGGGCGAGCTGACCGGGAGGCCGCCGAGGACGCGGATATCGGCGGGGTGCAGGGGGGCGCTCTCGTGTCCCCGGATCCCGCGTGCGCGGACGCGGCGCCCAACCACCGTCACGTCGATCGGCCCCCGGGCTCGGGCCGAACCGCCCACAGCGCCGTGGCGGCATGGTGGGTCGCCGTCGACCCGGTGCCGGCGCAGAGCACCGCCGCGCGTGCCCGGCCGCGGAACGTTGGCGTCGGCGTGCCCCAGAGAGCCACACCGTCGTGGAGCGCGCGCAGGAGGCCGCGCTGACGCCGGTGAGCGATCGCCCCGCGCCCGAGCCCGAGCGCCGCGAGCTGCTCTCGTAGGACGACGCCGTCCTGATGAGCGGCCACGAGCCCGATCAGGCGGTCGGGATGCAGTTGTGACGGATCAATCCCGTCGGCGGTGACCTCCGTCATCACCGCATGACATACGTGCAGTTGCGACGGATCGATTCGGGAGCGGCGGCGATCCGTCATATCTGCATGGCTTCGGGCAGCCGAGCCAGCATTGCGCGCGAACGCGTCGTCGCTTCAGGATGCGCGTGGTTTGTCATGCTCGCTGCGCGAGCGCGACGCGATTGCCGCAGAGGCGTTACGCGGTCGCCGCTGCGCGAGCGCGACCGATTGGGGCAGCGTCGTTACGCGGCCGATGCCCGGGCGCCGACGAGCCTGCGCTCGAGCAGCACCTCGGCGAGCTGGACCGTGTTCAGGGCGGCGCCCTTGAGCAGGTTGTCGCCGACGACGAAGAAGTTCAGGGCGCGCGGGTCGGCGAGGTCGCGGCGCACGCGGCCCACCGCGACCTCGTCGCGGCCGGCGTAGTCCAGCGGCGTCGGCAGGTCGTCGACCACGAGGCCGGGGAAGGCCGCCAGCACCTCGAGCGCGCGCGTCACGTCTACGTCGCGCGCGACCGTCGCCCGCACCGCCACGCCGTGGCCGACCATGACCGGCACGCGCACGCACGTCGGCGACACGGCAAGCGACGGGATGCCGAGGATCTTGCGCGACTCGTCGCGCAGCTTGCGCTCCTCGTCGGTGTGCCCGTCATCGCCGAGCGAGCCCAGCAGCGGCACGACGTTGAAGGCCAGCGTCGCGTGGTGGACGGCGTGCGCGACCTTGCCCGATGCGGCCGCCCCGTCGGTGCACAGCTGCTCGACGTCAGAAGCCAGCGGCGCGATCTGCTCGGCCAGCTCGTCGATGCCGGACTGCCCGGCGCCGCCGGCGGCCTGGTAGCTCGTCGCGACCATCGCGCGCAGCTCGAACTCGTCGTGCAGCGCCTTCAGCGGCAGCATCGCGACCATCGTCGTGCAGTTCGGGTTGGCCACGATCCCGCGATGCCCGGCCAGCGCGTCCGGGTTGACCTCGGAGACCACCAACGGCACCTCGTCCACCCGCCGGAACGCGCTCGAGTTGTCAACGACGACCGCGCCCGCGTCGACGAAGCGCTGCGCCCACTCGCGCGAGCGCGTCGCGCCGGCCGAGAACAGCGCGACGTCGAAGCCCTGGATGCTCTCCTCGGTCAGCGCCTGGACGACGAGCCCGCCGTCCAATTCGCGACCCACCGAGCGCGAGGACGCAAACGGCACGACCTCCGACGCAGGAAAAGCGCGCTCGCGCAGGAGCCGCAGCATGACCGTGCCGACCGCACCCGTCGCACCGACGACCGCGATCCGCAGACCGCCCGGACCGGCACCCCGGCTCACCGGAACTCCCCGAACGGCCGCTCGGGCTTGATCGTCCCCTCGCCCGACAGCGCGAACGCCGCGTGCAGCGCGCGCACCGCACCCGGCACGGCGTCGCCGGAGATGACGCAGGAGATCTTGATCGGGGAGGTCGAGATCATCTCGATGTTCACGCCCTCCGCGCCGAGCGTCGTGAAGACCTTCGCCGCCACGCCGGGATGGGACTTCATGCCGGCGCCGATGACCGAGACCTTGCCCATCGACTCGTCGGTCTGGATGCCGAGGCCGAGCTCCTCGACCAGCGGCGTCAGCGCGGTCCGCGCCTCGCCGACATCGGCGCGGGGGACCGTGAACGACATGTCCGCGCCCGCGTCGGAGGAGACGGGCTCGTTCTGGATGATCATGTCGATATTCACGTTCGCGACGGCCAGCGCGGTCGCGATCCGCCCGGCGATGCCCGGCGTGTCCGGGACCCCCTTGATCGTGACCCGAGCTTCCTCGTTGGAATGGGTCACTGCGGTGATGAGCGGCTGTTCCACGGTCTCCTCGTCTCCGACCACCACGGTACCCGGCTCGTCGGTGAAGCTCGATCGACAGTGGATTCGAACCCCATGGTTGCGGGCGTATTCGACGGAGCGCAGCTGCAGGACGCCGGCGCCCGAGGCCGACATCTCGAGCATCTCCTCGAAGGAGACGACCGAGAGCTTGCGGGCGTCAGGGACGATCCGCGGGTCGGCGCTGAAGACCCCGGCGACGTCGGTGTAGATCTCGCAGACCTCGGCCCCGATCGCCGCCGCGAGCGCCACCGCGGTCGTGTCCGAGCCGCCGCGGCCGAGCGTCGTGACGTCCTTTGCCGTCGACACGCCCTGGAAGCCGGCGACCAGCACAATCGCGTCCTCGTCGAGACCCTGACGGATCCGATCGGCCCGCACATCTAGGATGCGCGCCTTCGTGTGCGACGTGTCTGTAACGATCCCCGCCTGTGACCCGGTCAGCGAGATCGCCCTATGCCCCAGATCGTTGATCGCCATCGCGCACAGCGCGCATGACTGGCGCTCGCCCGTCGACAGCAGCATGTCCATCTCGCGCGGATCCGGGGTCGGTGAGATCTCCTGCGCCTCGGCGATGAGGAAGTCCGTCGTCTTGCCGCGGGCGCTGAGCACCGCCACCACGCGGTGGCCGGCCTCGCGTTTGGCCACGATCCGCTGCGCGGCGCGTTTGAGCCGTTCGGCGTCGGCCACCGAGGTTCCGCCGAATTTCATGACGACCGTGCTGGACATGAGCGGTTCGGAGGGTAGCTAGTGGTTCGTCACGCAAGCTCGATCGCCACGGGAATGGAGTACCGGTGAGCAGATTGCCTCCTCAGGCCAGGCTGGGCATCCTCGCGGCAGCCGTCGTGCTCGTGCTCGGCGGCGCCGTCTACATGATCTTTCTGCGCGGCGGCGACGACGCGCCCGTCATCGAGGCCGGCTCGCGCTTCAGCGACGAGCGTGCGGGCGGAAACGGCGCGGACAAGGAGCCGGTCCGCGGCTCCGGCAAGCGCACCAGTTCAGACCCCGCGCCGCCGAGCGAGGACGAGATCCGCCGCTCCCCCGGCGATGCCGCCGCCGGGCTGCTGATCGTCGGCTTTCGCGGCAAGCTGCGCGACACGCCGTTTCTGAAGCGCATGGCGGCGGTCCCGTTCGGCGGCGTGCTGCTGACCGACGCCAACTACGACCAGCCCCAGCAGCTGTCGGGGCTGACGGCCAAGCTGCAGGAGGTGGCGCGCGAGAGCGGTCATCCGGCGCCGCTCGTCGCCGCCCGCCAGGAGGGCGGCGAGTTCAACGCGTTCGCCAACCTCGCCCCCGATTCGCAGGTCGATGTCGGCGACGCCACGCCCGCCGCCATCACGGCGAGCGCGAAGACCTCGGCCCAGCAGCTCGACGCGCTCGGCATCGGCGTCAACCTCGCGCCGAACGCCGACATCGCGGTCGCGGGCGGTCCCGGCCAGGGCCGCGCCTTCGCCGACACCCCGGACAAGGTCACGAGCGCGGTCCGCAGGACGGTCGCCGAGTACAACAAGCTCGGCGTCGCCGCGGCCGTGGGGCCGTTCCCCGGTGACGGCGCGGCATCCCAGGACCCCAACGCCGGCCCGGCGCCCGTCGGCCTGTCGCTCGACGACCTGCGCGACGCCGACATGAAGCCCTTCGCCGCGGTCGCCGACGGCGACGGCGCCGCACCCGCGATGCAGATGAGCAACGCGATCTACGTCGGCTACGACGGCGTGACCCCGGCCACGCTGCTGCCCGAGGCCGTCAAGGAGCTGCGCGATCGCCTCAAGTTCGACGGCGCGATCATCTCCGCCGATCTCGTCGCGACGACCGCCACGGCCGGCGGCAGGGTCGGCGCGGCGGCGGTGCAGGCGCTGAAGGCGGGCGTCGACATGCTGCTCATCCCCGGCGGGCGGACACAGCAGGACGAGGCCTACCGCGCGATCGTCGCCGCCGTGCGCTCGGGTGAGATCTCGCCCGGGCGAATCCGCGACGCCCTCGAGCACATCGCGCAGCTGCGCACGTTCACGCGCGAGACGCGCGTGCCGGTGCGGCCCGAGTAGCTGCCTACAGGCGCCGACGGCCGGCAAACGCCTTGCCGAGCGTGATCTCGTCGGCGTACTCCAGGTCGCCGCCGACCGGCAGCCCGCTGGCCAGCCGCGTGACGACGACGGCGGGCGAGCGCTCGCGCAGCGTGTCGGCGATGTGCAACGCCGTCGCCTCGCCGGTCGTCGTCGAGTTCGTCGCCAGGACGACCTCGCGGATCGGCTCGGCGGGGTTCGCGACGCGGGCGTAGAGCTCGGCGATCTTCAGGTCGCCGGGATCGACCCCGTCGATCGGCGACAGCGCACCGCCGAGCACGTGGTAGCGGCCGCTGAACTCGTGCGTGCGCTCGACCGGGATCACGTCGCCGGCCTCCTCGACGACGCAGATCAGCCCGGCGTCACGCCGCTCGTCGGCGCAGACCCGGCAGCGTGGGCCCTCGGCGAAGTTGAAGCACACCTCGCACAGCCCGATGCGCTCCTTGACCTCCTGGATCGACTCGGCCAGCGCGGCGGCGTCCTGCGGCGACGCCCGCAGGATGTGCAGCGCCAGCCGCTGGGCGGTACGCGCACCGACCCCCGGCAGCTTGCCGAGCTCGGTGATCAGCCGGTGGATCGAGGGGGCGTACAAGCGCGATCGGTCAGAGGCCCAGGCCCGGCGGCAGGCCGAGCGCGCCGAGGTCCATGCCGCCCGTGGCGCCGCCCATCTTCGTCGTGGCGAGCTCCTGCGCCTGGCGGATCGCCTCGTTGACGGCGGCGAGCACCATGTCCTGCAGCAGCTCGGCATCCTCCGGATCGATCGCCTCGGGATTGATCGTGATGTCCTTGACCTGCAGATCGCCGGTGATCTTGACGGTCACCATCCCGCCCCCGGCCGACGCCTCGACGGTCTCGTTGGCCAGCGCCTCCTGGGCCTTCATCATGTCCGCCTGCATCTTCTGGACCTGCTTGAGCATCTGGTTCATGTTCGGCTGCGGCATCAGCTGGCCTCGCTCTCGGGGTGGATCTCCTCGGCATCGAACTCTGCCACGAAGCGGTCGACCCACTCGCTGTCCGTCGGCGGCGCGGCGGGCTCCTCGGCGACCGCGGCATCCTCGCCGAGCACGTAGGCGACCTGTGGCCGGTCGCCGGTGATCGCGCGGCTCGCCTCGGCGACGCTGGCACGGTGGTCGTCGTCGTCGGCCTTGCGCATGTAGTGCTCGGCGTGCTCGTCGGGCGCGAAGGCGACGGTGACCTGGGCTCCTTCGACGGCGACCGGGCGCGTGTCGGCGAGCATGTGCGCGCACAACGTGTTGCCGCTGGACTTCAGCGAATCGAGCACCGCCGGCCAGACGGCGCGCAGGCTCTCGAGCTCCAGCGCAGCGGGCTGGGGGGTGGCGGCGGAGGCGGGGGCGGTGGTGGCGGCGGCGAAACCGTTGGCCGGCGGCTCGGGCGACCGCGGGGCTTGGGGTCCGGGGCCGTCCGGCGGCTCGGGCGGCTGCGGGGCTTGGGGTCCGGGGCCGTCCGGCGGCTCGGGCGGCTGCGACGCCTCCATCCCGGGGTCGTGCTCGGGCTCGGGAGGCTGCGGCCCGGGGTCCGTGAGCGGCCGCCGCGGCGGCGCGGGCGCCTCGGCGCGCGCGGCGGCTTGCGCGGCGGCAGCCACGGCCGGGGCGTCGGATCGGTCTGCGGCAGGAGCGGCAGGAGCGGCAGAAGCGGCAGGCACGACCGGCGCGGCCGGAGCGGGCGGCAGCGCCGGCGCCACCCCGCGCAGCGCCGCCTCCAGACGCTCGATGCGCGCCAGCAGCGCCTGCGTCGACGGGTCGATCGCCGGCGCGGCGGCCTTGACGAGCGCGAGCTCCAGCTGCGTGCGCGCATCGGAGCCGTTCTTCGTCGCGTCGAGCGCAGCGGCAAGCAGGTCGAGCAAGCGCGCCACCGCGCCGGTGCCGATGCGGCCGGCCTGATCCTGCAGGCGCTCGTCGCGGTCGGGCGTGATCTGCAGCTCCGGCGGCACAGCGCCGAGCGTCTGCACGATCAGCAGGTCGCGGGCGTGCGCCTCGAGGTCGCGGACGAAGCCGAGCGCGTCGCGGCCGGACTCACTCAGTCGCGCGGCCGCCAGCAGCGCGGCGCGGGAGTCGCCGGCGGCGATCGCGTCGAAGGCGTCGAACAGCAGGTCGGCGTCGGCCACGCCGAGCACGGCGAGCACGTCCTCGGTGGCGATCCGCAGCGATGCCGAGCCGCCCTCCGGGTCGGTGCCGGCGTAGGTGACGAG
>JBBSQG010000117.1:0-8212 GCA_038258125.1 Solirubrobacterales bacterium | reverse complement strand
GCGTCGACGCGATCGTCGACGCCGCGACGAAGGCCGGCATCGGCCTCGACGTCGTGGGCACCGGGCCCGCGCTCGCCGATCTCAGGCGTCGTGCCGGGCCGACCGTCGACTTCCATGGGCAGCTTTCCGACGCCGAGGTGACCGAGCTGATGGAGGGCTGTCGCGCCTTCTGCCTGCCGGGCAAGGAGGACTTCGGCATGACGCCAGTCGAGGCCAACGCAGCCGGCAAGCCGGTCGTGGCGTTCGGGGCCGGCGGAGCGCTCGAATCGCTGCGAGATGGGATCACCGGGGCATTCTTCGAACGCCACACGGTCGACGACGTGCTCGAGGCGATCCATCGCTGCGACGCGATCTCCACCGCGCCCGATGAGCTCGCGGAGATGGCTCGCGACTTCTCGCGGGAGGTCTTTCGCTCGCGGCTGATTGAGGTGCTGCACTCCTGCCTGCCGGCGACCCCGCGCTAGGCAGCGTCCGCCGCGAGTCGCGCTCGCCGGTGGTGGCCTGCTTCGCCACGCAGGGCGCCGGCAGCCTCGACGAGCGGCGCATCCGCAGGTTGCTGGAGCCGCTGGAACCGATCGTCCTGCCGTTCGAGCGCTCGCGGCGGGCGCTTTCCGCGCTGCGTCTCTGGCGGACACTGCGGCGACTCAGCCCGGACATCGTGGTCATGGAGGGAACCGGGGTGACTGGAGGCCTCGTGCTGCTGGCCGGACGGGTGCTCGGCGGGCGCTCGTACATCGTCTCCAGCGGCGACGCGGTGGGCCCCTTCCTGCGGGCGCGCAGCGTGCCGCTGGGCATCGGAGGGGGCGTCTACGAACGGCTGCTGTGCCGGCTCAGCGCGGGCTACATCGGATGGACGCCGTACCTCGTCGGGCGGGCGCTGAGCTTTGGCGCCCCGCGCGCGATGACCGCCGCGAACTGGGGTTCGGTGCCGGTGTCCGAGGCCGGCTCGGCTGTCCGTCGGCGCCTGGGCATCTCCTCCGACGCGATCGTCTTCGGCCTCGTCGGCTCGTTGAACTGGACGGCGCGCTACGGCTATTGCTACGGCCAGGAGCTCGTGCGAGCGCGGCTCGCCGTCGAGCGCGACGACCTCCATGTCCTGGTGGTCGGCAGCGGCGACGGCCTCGAGCGGCTGCGGGCGCTGGCGGGAGATCAGCTCGGGCGCACGATCCACCTGCCCGGCTCGGTCGCCGCCGATGCGGTGGCCGACCACATCGCGGCGCTCGACGTCGGGAGCCTGCCGCAGAGCGTCGATCGCGTCGGCGCCTTTCGCTACTCGACGAAGCTCAGCGAGTACCGGGCCGCCGGGCTGCCGATCGTCACCGGTCAGATTCCGCTGGCGTATGACCTCGGCCCGGACGGGCTGTGGCGGCTGCCCGGCGACGCTCCGTGGGACGACGTCTACGTGGGCGCGCTGACCGAGCTCATGACCGGGCTGGACCGTGCGGCGATCGACGCGCGCCGGCCGAAGGACGCCGACGCCGGCGGCCAGTTCGATGGCGCGCGCCAGCAGCGCCAGGTGAGCGAGTTCGTCTGCGACGTCGGGCAGCGCGAACGGCTACGCCGCGGCTCGGAGGTACCGGCGTGACGTGCGCGTGCGGGCGCGGCAATGACGTCCCGCGAGGCCTGGGCGGGGACGCACTACCACCCGAGCGGGATCAGCATGCGTTGTGCCCAGCGGGTGACCGGCGAGCCGGGATCGCGTCGCTGCGTCATCGCGAGCCATCGATGCACCATCCTGACGAACGGGCCGCGCGGATCGGTCACGCGCGAGGCAGCGACGTCGCGGCCGAGGCGGCGTCCGACCTCGGCCCACTCCACGTCCCAGACGTCGAGCTTCTCGAAGGTGCGCGGCCCGTGCTCGACGATCCAGTCGAAGACCTCCCCGTCCCACCAGTACAGGCCGTCGTCAGCGGGCGCCAGGACGTCGATGCCCTGGTCGAGGTACGCCGCGACCCAGCGCTCGTCGAGCGGGTGGACCTCCGCTCGCGGGAACCCGTCCATATGGTGGTACTGACGGTAAAGCTGGATCGGACGCTTGCTCGGATACTCGAACTTCTCCCAACACTGATACCAGCGCTGCTTGCTCTTCATGCGCTTCCAGTTCAGGTACTGGAAGTGCAGCACGCTGGGCTCGTGGAGCTCGACGATGCGGGCGGGATCCGGGATCGGCACCCGGCCGCTGTGGATGCGCTCGCCCCGGTGCTCGCTGCCGTCGTCGACGAACGCGAAGACGCGCCTCCCGGTCGGGATCCACGCGGACGTCGCGCCCGGCAGCACGTTGACCCAGTCAAAGGCGAATGCCGTGCCCGGCGGGGCCAGCCGCGCGGCCTCCCATTCCTCGGAGTCCAGGCACGCCGCACTGAGCGCCTCATCGGCGTCGAGCGCGACGATCAGCCGCGGTCCGGGGAACCGCCGTGCGGTATCCAGCAGCAGCCGCTGGCGGGAGTCTTCGTCGAAGCTCGGTGCGGTGTTCTCCACCACCGTCACGTGCTCGAAACGGCTCGCGATCTCACGACTGCCGTCGTCGGACGCCTGATCGGCGATGACGATCTCGTCGGCCCACATCAGGGCGCAGCGCAGAAACCGGTCGAGGATCCATGCCTCGTTGCGCACCGGAGTGACGCAGATCGTGCGACTGCGACCGTTGCCGTGCGCCATCGTGACTATCCTAGACCACCGAAACATCCGGTCCGCCGTGCTGTCGCACCGCGCCCGAGGCTGGCCTGGCCCCGGTCGTCGATGTCGTGAGCCAACCTCTCAGCGAGCCTTACTCGATGCCAGATCACCCATCTGACTCGCTGAACCTCGGCGACTATCTGCGTCCCGTGCGGTCGCGGTGGTGGCTCGTGCTGCTCATCGCCGCGACCGCCACCGCCGCTACGTACGTCTACTACGCGGCCAAGCCGAGCCAGTACAGCGCGACCACGACGCTCTATCTCGAGCGCGCCCAGAGCGATGTAGCGAGCGTGGATCCCGACCGCGACGCGCGCAACCGCGCCGTGCTCATGCGGACCGTCGCGGTCGCACGCGAGGTGGCGCGGGACATCGGCTACCAGGGTAATCCGCGCGACCTGCTCGCGCGTTTGTCCGTGGCCCCGTCGGTGGGAACGGACTTTCTCACGATCAGCACCTCGGGAACCGATCCGCAGGCCACGGCCGTGCTGACCAACGCATTTGCGCACGCGTATGACAAGCTCAGCGACAGCAACGCGCGAGAGCGAGCCAGGCAGGCGCGCGTCGACGCGGAACGGCGCCTGGCGGCGGTGCCGCAGATCCCCGAGACGAGGGCGGCGCGCCAGCAGCTCTCGCAGGGCGTCGCTCGTCTGCGCGTGGAGGAGAACACCACGCAGTCGAGGGCCCGGCAGCTCGAGCCGGCGATCACGCCGTCCGCGCCGACGGGGCCCAACCCGCGCCGCAACGCCCTGTTCGCCCTCGTCTTGAGCGGGGTCATCGCAATGCTGCTGGCCTACGGGCTCGAGCATCTCGATCGTCGCGTGAACCGCATCGAGGACGTCGGCGAGCGCTACGGTCGCCCGGTGCTCGTGGCGATCCCGCGGGCGCGCGACGGCGAGCAGGACTCGACCGCCGGGCTCGGGCTCGCGGCATCGTTCGTCGAGCCGTTTCGAACGCTGAGAACCGCGCTGCAGCTGCATGCGACAGAGCCCGTCGACGAGGAGACCCGTCCGCTGGGCACCATCCTCGTCACGAGCGCGGTCGTCGGCGAGGGCAAGTCGACCGTGGCGCGCAACCTCGCGCTGGCCTACCTCGAGGCCGGCGTCAGCGTCGCCCTCGTCGACGCCGATCTGCGCCGTCCGAGCCTCGCCGCGGACTTCGGCGTGCGCAATGAGCCGGGCCTGGCCGACGTGCTCTCTGATCGGCGCAGCGTCGCGCAGGCGATGTGCGTAGTGCGCCAGAGTCAGAACGGGGCCGCGCCGGCGTCGGGCGGCAGGTCTCGCTTCGGCCTCACGCTGCTGAGCAGCGGCAGGCTGACCGGCGACCCAGCCGCCCTGCTCGGGGGCTCGGAGCTCGTTCATGTCCTCAGCCTGCTGCGAGCGTCGCACGAGGTGGTGATCATCGACTCGCCGCCGCTGCTGGCCGTCAGCGACGCCATAGCGCTCCTGGCCACGGTCGACGGCGTGCTGCTCGTCAGCCGTCTGCGGACCACGCCGATCAGCGCCGTGGAGCAGCTCAACGACCTGCTGGAGCGGGTGCGTGGTGCCAACATCCTCGGCGTCGTGGCCAACGACACGCTGGAGCCGGTGGACTACGGATACAACGAGCGATGACGACGGTCCTCTCCCGCCGCGCGACGCCCCCCGGCCTGCGCGGGCGGGTGCGGACATTTTCTGCCGGGACGGTCGTGCTGTGCCTCGCGCTGTTGATCAGCACGAAGGCGGCGGACGTGTCCGCGGCGGCTCCGCTGGCAGCGCTGCTGTTCCTCGCCCTGCCCGTCTGGCTGTTCGTCAACCAGCGCGTGGAGCAGTCGCTGGCCGTTCTCGTCGTGTATCTCGGCCTGCTCGACGGCTATATCAAGCTCAAGGTCGATGTCGAGGCCACCGCCCTTGGGCGCGACATCCTGCTCTACTCGATCGCGCTGGGGATGCTTGCCCGCACGATTCTCAGGCGCCGTTCCGTGCGCGCTCCCCCGCTGACCGGATGGGTCGTCGCGTGGACCGCCGTCGTGCTGGTCCAGTTGCTCAATCCTGCCAACGGCAGCTGGCTGCACTCGTTCTCCTCGCTGCGCCAGGATCTTGAGTTCATCCCGCTGTTCTTCATCGGCTACGCGGTGGTCACGAGCACGAGGCGCCTGCGCGGGTTCCTCATGCTGCTGCTGGCCGTCGCCGCGATCAACGGCGCCGTGGGGCTCGTGCAGTCCCGCCTGTCACCGGAGCAGCTGTCGGGCTGGGGACCCGGCTACTACGCGCTGATCAAGGGCGAGAACGGGGCCGCGCCGCGGACCTCCGTGGGCGCCCACGGCGAGTCCCGCGTGCGCCCGCCCGGACTCGGCTCGGACATGGGCTTCGCTGGGATCCTCGGGGCCGTCGCGCTGCCGGGTGGACTCGCGCTGATGCTCGGCCGGCGCCGAACGCATGCGACATGGGTTCTCGCGCCGATGATGGTCCTGGCCGCCGTCGGCGTCATCACGAGCCAGTCGCGCGGCATCATGATCACAGCGCTGCTGGCCGGGCTCACCTTCCTCGGGCTGATGGCCGTCTCGCGACAAGCGTCGCGGGCGATCATGTCTCTCGTCGCGGCCACGATCGTCGTCTTCATCTCGCTGTCAATCGTCACCGACAACGACAAGGATGCGCTGTATCGCTATCGCAGCATCGCGCCGGGGCAGATCGTCCAGACGACGATCGACGCGCGAGCCAGCACGGCGCATGACATCCCCGCCTACCTCGTCAAGTTCCCCTTCGGCGCGGGGATCGGCTCGGCCGGGCCTGCCGCGGGGACGATCGGCGGCTCGACGAAGAACAAGCCGAGTGGTGAAAGCCAGTTCCTCTTTCTGATCGCGGAGGTCGGCATCCCCGGCCTGGTGGTGTTCCTGGCCTTCTACACACACCTGCTGAGCGTCGTGGTCGGGCGCTTGCGACAGGTGCGCGAGCGCGAGCACCAGTTGCTGCTGGCCGGACTCGCCGCGCCGCTCTTCGCGTTCGTGCCCAACTGGATCGTCGGCATCAACACGACCTCGACGCCCAATGCGCCATACCTGTGGTTCGGCGCGGGCGTTCTCTCCTACTGGCTGCTGACGCGCGAGGCGCGCCGCGGCGGACCCGCCCGGCCGGCATCCGCGTGATGGCCGGCCGCGGTGTGCTCGCCGTCGTGGTGGCACACCGCCAGTCGCAAGCCGACGGGATACGCGACTACACCGAGCAACTCGTCGAGCGATTGCGCGCGCGAGGCGATCGGCCGGTACTGCTCTTCTCGCGCCGGCCCAGCCCGTGGACAGTGCGGATCCGCGGCCCGGAAGCCGCGGGCGTCATCGCCGGGCACGCGGGACCCGATCGCGCCGCGACGCTGGTCTTGCAGTACAACCCGTTCTCCCACGGGCGTCGTGGCTTCGCGCCCGGGCTCGCGCTCGCCATGCTGCGCATGCGCTGCCGGCGCTCGCGCCCGATCATCGCACTGATGGTTCACGAGACGTTCGTCGACGCCAAGAACTGGCGCTGGCTGCTCATGCACGTCTGGCAGCGGCTGCAGCTGCGGGCCCTGCAGCTCGCGGCCGACGTCGTGTTCTGCACGATCGAGCGCTGGAGCGACGACCTGCGACGCGCCTGGCCTCCCGCCGAGGTGCACCACCTGCCGGTGGCGTCGAACCTGCCCGACCGGCGCGAGCAGCGCGCGGAGGGACGCGCGCGGATCGGCGTACTCGAACACGGGCTCGTCCTGTGCACGTTCGGTCTGGACCATGCGGGCCGGCTGACCGGGCACATCGTCGAGGCCGCCGCGGCGGTGGCGCGGGCGGGCCGTCCGGTGGTGCTGCTCACCCTCGGCACGGGCCGCCCGCGGCGTGAGCTGGTCGCGCCAGGGGTCACGCTGGCCGCGCCAGGGTTCCTTCCCGACACGGAGGCGGCCATCCTGCTGGCCGGGGCGGACCTGTTCCTCGCCGCTTTCGAGGATGGCGTGTCGACGCGGCGCACGTCGATGATGGCCGCGCTGCAGCACGAGATCGCGGTGGTCGGCACGGACGGGCATCTCACCGACGAGCTCCTGCGCCACGCGACCGGAGCGTTGCGGCTCGTGGCGGTCCGCGAACGCGCGGCGTTCGTGGCGGCTGTCTGCTCGCTCGCCGCGAACGACGGCGAGCGGCGTGCCCTGGCGGCCGGCGGGCGGCGCCTCTACGACGAGCGGTTCGACTGGCCGGTGCTCGTCGAGCGGCTGCTCGACGCGCTCGAGAGCGCTCGCGGCGCGCGATGAGGCTCGTCATCACGGTGCCCTGGCGCGAGCGCCTCGGCGGGGCGGAGATCATGCTCTGGCGCTTGCTCTCACATGTCGACACCGCCCGTTTCGATGTGACCGTCGTGTTCCTCGAGCCTGGGCCGTTTCGCGACGAGGTCGCGGCGCTGCCGGGCATTCGCACCGTCGCCGTGCCGATCGCTCGTCTGCGCGATGTCCGCCGCACCGGCGCGGTGACACGGGCGCTGGCCGCGGTCTTCCGCGACGTGCGGCCCGATCTGATCCTCAACTGGGTGGCCAAGGCGCAGCTGTACGGCGCATCCGCAGCCGCGCTGGCCGGCTGCGGCGACCGCGTCGTGTGGTGGCAGCACGGCATCCCGCACGGCCACTGGATGGATCGCCTGGCGACGGCGCTGCCGGCCCGCGCCGTCGGCTGCTCGTCGACGGTGGCCGCGTGGGCGCAGGCGATCCAGCATCCGCACCGGCCGACCTTCGTGGTGCACCCCGGCGTCGAGCCCGAGCGCGCCGTGCCGGTCGCGCGCGGGACGCTGGGGATCGCTCCCCACCGGACGGTGATCGGCATCGTCGGGCGGCTGCAGCCGTGGAAGGGACAGCACCGGGTGATCGAGGCGGCGGGCCGGCTGCGCGACGCCGGCCATGACGTGCATGCGCTCGTCGTCGGAGGCGACGCCCACGGCCTGTCGCCGCACTACAGCGATCAGGTGCAGCGCTGTATCGACGAGCTGGGCATGCGCGACCGTGTGACGATGACCGGTCATGTCGGCGATCCATCGCCGTACATCGCCGCGATGGACGTGCTCGTCAACGCCTCGGAGCGCGAGCCGTTCGGGATGGTCGTGCTGGAGGGCATGGCGCAGGAGGTCGCTGTCGTCGCCATCGGCGATGGGGGAGCACGGGACATCGTCGAGGACGGCGTCTGCGGCGTGCTCGTCGCGCGGCCGGACGCGGCGCTGATCGCGGCCGGCGTCGGCGGCTTGCTCGACGGCGAGGTCCGGCAACGCATGGCCGCCGCGGGGCGCCGGCGCGTCCTGGCCCATTTCACGGCGAAGCGCATGACGGAGCGCTTGGAGGACGTGCTCGAGGAGTTGCGGCCGCGATGACACGACGACCGCACGTCGCCCTCGTACACGACAACTTCACAGGGCCCACCGGCATGGGTCTCGTCACCGAGCGCCATGCCGAGTGGGCACTCGACGCCGGTTGGTCGGTGACGCTCGTCGGCGACAATGTGCCGGCGCGGCTGATCGCGGGCGTCCGCGTCATCGCCGCGCTCAAGCCGAGGGGCCTGCCG
>JBBSQG010000116.1:0-8213 GCA_038258125.1 Solirubrobacterales bacterium | reverse complement strand
GCGCGCCGGCCTGCGCACGATCACCGCTCCGGTCGCCGGCGTCGCCGTCCGCGGCCGCCAGCAGCACGACCGCAGCCCCGCTGGCGGCCGCCGCCGCCAGCCGCTCGCCGGTCAACGCCGCCGACGGGTCGAGGTCGACGATCGCCGTCCCGCCGTCCTCGATCAGCGCGAAGCCGTCGCCGGTCTCACCGCCGAGCGCGGGCAGCAGCGTCTCGATCGTGCCCGGCCCGCCGCCGGCCACCGGACACAGCTCGGCCGGTGCCAGCACGCCGGCGCGCTCCAGCCCGCGCCCGATCGCCGCGGCGACGACCGGCGCGCGCAGCTCGCCGCCGAAGCTGTCGGGTGCGACGAGGACGGGCGGGTGGTCGGTCACGTCTGTATGACTACACGACGCCCGCAACCGATCGCCCGCTGCCCGCTGCGGCGCGCTGGCATCCTCTGGCGATGGCGCCCAAGGGTGAGTACACGATGATCGAGGCCGCCGGTCGCGAGATCCGCCTCTCCTCGCCGAGCAAGGTCTACTTCCCCGAGCACGACGGCCGCGGCCCGTTCACCAAGCTCGACCTCGCCGAGTACTACCTGCGCGTCGCCGACGCGACCGTCAACCACCTGCGCGAGCGCCCGACGGTGCTCAAGCGCTGGCGCGACGGCGTCACGGGCGACTTCTTCTTTCAGAAGCGCGTGCCCGAGAAGCGCCCCGAGTGGCTGCAGACGGCGACGGTGTCGTTCCCGAGCGGGCGCAGCGCGACCGAGCTCGTCCCCAACGACGCCGCCCACCTGCTGTGGGCGGTCAACCTGAGCAACATCGACTGGAACCCGTGGCCGGTGCGGCGCGCCGACCTCGACCATCCCGACGAGCTGCGCATTGACCTCGACCCGATGCCGGGCGTTCCGTGGGACGACATCCGCCAGGTCGCGCTGGCGGTCAACGAGCTGCTGACCGAGATGGACCTGCGCGGCTACCCGAAGACGTCGGGCTCGCGCGGGATCCACGTCAACGTGCGCATCGAGCCCGAGTGGTCGTTCTTGGAGGTCCGCCGCGCAGCGCTCGCGCTCGCGCGTGAGATCGAGCGCCGGATGCCCGGCATGGCGACGAGCAAGTGGTGGAAGGAGGAGCGCGTCGGCGTCTTCCTGGACTACAACCAGAACGCGCGCGACCGCACGGTGGCCAGCGCCTACTCGGTCCGCCCGGTGCCCGGAGCGCGCGTCTCGGCGCCGCTGCGCTGGGAGGAGGTCGCCGACGTCGAGCCCGCGGACCTGCGGCTGGACACCGTCCCCGAGCGGATCGAGCGCGACGGCGACCCGGCGGCCGACATCGACGACAACGCCGGCCGGCTGGACGGCCTGCTCGACCTCGCCCGCCGCGACGAGGAGGGCGGGCTCGGCGATGCGCCCTGGCCGCCGCACTTCGCCAAACAGGCCGGCGAGCCCAAGCGCGTGCAGCCGTCGCGGGCGCACAAGGAATCGTAGGACCCCACCGTCGGCGCGCAGCTGAGCCGGCGATGGGGTCGACCACGACTGTCTGCCTACCACCCCGTATCGCCTGGGCCTGGGATGCGGATACGGCACAGGCGAGGTCGCCATCGTGCTCGTGCGGTGGCGCACGCGCACTAGGGGGTCACCCCAGGCTTGGCGGGACATGGACGAATGTGTCAGCCGTGCGCGGACGCGTGCTACAGCTCGAGCTGGTCGATCCGGCACTCCGCGGGCGGCTTGTCGTCGCGCCAGCGCAGGACCTTCGTGCCGTGCCGGATGCGCCCGTCGGAGACGTGGTCGAACGTCACCTCGACGACGAGCTCGGGCCGCAGGGCGACCCATTGCAGGTCGCGGCCCTGCGTCCAGCGCGACGGGTCGCCGCTGCCGCGCTCGCCGGTCTCATAGGGCTGTAGCTCCGCCACGAGCTCCTTCTTGCGCTTGGCCGTGAAGCCGCTGGAATGGCCGACCTCGCGCAGGCGCCCGTCGGGCGTGTAGAGGCCGAGGATGATCGCGCCGACGGTGCCCTCCAGCTTGCCCGGACGCCAGCCCATGACGACGGCGTCGATCGTCCGCACGCGCTTGATCTTCACCATCCCCTTGCGCTCGCCGGGCCGGTAGGGCGCGGCGAGCTCCTTGGCGATGACGCCCTCCTCCTCGTGCAGCCAGTGCTGCGCGCCCTCGGCCGTGCGCTCGATCGGTGTCAGCTGGAGGCCGGCGATC
This sequence comes from Solirubrobacterales bacterium, assembly GCA_038258125.1. Taxonomy (GTDB): domain Bacteria; phylum Actinomycetota; class Thermoleophilia; order Solirubrobacterales; family Solirubrobacteraceae; genus CADCVQ01. Next base: position 6,017 of record JBBSQG010000116.1, on the reverse strand, counting down.
CCCTCCAGCGCGGTACGGCGCTCCTCGTAGGAGCACGCCATGAGCAGCTCGTCGTCGATCGCCAGCACGTCGAAGGCGACGAAGCGCGCCGGCGTCTCCTCGGCCAGGCGGGCGATCCGCGACGCCGCCGGGTGGATGCGCTGGCCGAGCGTGCCGAAGGTCGCCGCGACGATCTCGCCGTCGACGACATAGCGCCCGGGCGGGAAGCTCAACTCGGGGAAGTAGCGCGACAGGTCCTTGCCGTTGCGCGACTGGATGTAGCTGTCGTCGCCGTCGACGAAGGCGATGGCACGAAAGCCGTCCCACTTGGGCTCGTAGGCCCAGCCCGGGCCGTCGGGCAGGCTCGCGCGCGGTCGGGCGAGCTGCGGCAGGACGGGCGGCTTGAGCGGCAGGGCCACGTCGCGCAACGTACCGGACACCGACGCCGCTCAGGCGGGCTCGTGTGCGAGCGTGGCGGCCGTCGCGGTCGGTCGCGAGATCCGGGCACCGCGCGCCTGCAAGGCCACCACCGCGGTCAGCACGAGCAGTGCGCCGAGTCCCTGCAGGGGCCCGAGCACGTCCCCGTACAGCGCCACGGCGAGCGCGACGGTGACGACCGGCTCGGCGGTCGAGACGATCGAGGCCGTCGCGGCACCGACGCGCGCCATGCCGAGCATGAACGTGGCGATCGGCAGCACGGTCGAGAGGAGCGCGATCGCCGCGATCCACAGCCAGCCGCCGGGCGTGAAGACGAGCGCGCCGCTCAGCGCACCCGTGAGGAGAAAGGTCGCCGCCGCGCCGGTCGCCACGAGCGCGCCGAGGTGGAAGGCGTCGATCCGGCCGACGACGCCGTCGGCGACGAGGACGTAGATCGCGTACATGGCGCCGGCACCCAGCGCCAGCGCGACGCCGGTCGCCTGGAGGCCGTGCGTGCCGCCGCCGAGCAGGACGAGACCAGCGCCGGCGCTGGCGAGCGCGAGGGCGAGCGCCTTGCGCGGCGTGACGGACTCGCGGCCCAGCGCGACCGCGCCGCAGAACACGAGCGCGGGATACGTGTAGAGCAACAGCGACGTCAGCGACGCGTCGATGTGGCGCAGCGCTGAGAAGAACAGGCCCGCCTGGGCGGCATAGCCGATCGCCCCGAGCGCGAGGCTCGCGAGCACGATGCGGCGGCCCGGCCGCGGCCGCGGCACCGCCCTGGCGCGGTGCCCGCGCAGCGCGACGATCGCCCAGAACACGACGGCCGCCAGCCCGAAGCGGGCGGCGAGCAGCGCCGTGACGCCGAGCCCGGCGGCGTAGGCCTGCTTGGCGAAGATCGCCATCAGGCCGAAGCCGCAGGCCGACACGAGGCACAGCACGACGCCCGCCGTGCGGCGCGCCTCAGAGGTTGCGGTGGGGTCCACGCTCGGGGCGTTCGTCAAAGCCCGGGCGCGATTCTGCGCCGTGGCGAAGGGCGAGCACCTCGAAGAGCGCGAAGCCGGCGAGGATGGAGGCGAAGGTCAGCATGAAGGCAATGATCGACCTTTGTGCGCTCCAGCGGTAGCCTTGATTGTCTTGAGAACCTCAAGGCAACACCTATGAATCTTCAGCAGCTGCAGTACGTCGTCGCCGCCTTCGAGGCCGGCTCGTTCAGCGCGGCCGCCGAAACGCTGCATCTCGCCCAGCCGTCGCTCTCCGAGCAGGTCCGCCGGCTTGAGGCCGAGCTTGGCGTGACGCTGTTCTCGCGCGTCGGCCGCGGCGTCGTGCCGACCGAGGCCGGCCGCGCGTTGCGCCCCCACGCCGAGGCCGTGCTGGCCGCCGTCGAGGCCGCGCGGATGTCCGTCGGGGCCGTGCGCGAGTTGCGCGCGGGGACCGCCGCGTTCGGGACCTTCGGCACCGCCCGGATGTACCTCGGCTCAGACCTGGTCGAGGACTTCCGGCGCAGCCATCCGGGTGTCCGTGTGCGGATCGTCGGCCAGAACTCCTCCGAGACCGTCGCGGCGATTCGCGACGGCGAGCTGGAGGCCGGCCTCGTCGTCCTGCCGATCGACGACCGCGGCCTGGAGATCCACCCGGCGATGCGCGACGAGGTGCTCTATGTCTCGCGCGACGCGGCGCGTCTACGCCACGCGATGACCGTGCAGCGCCTCGCCGGCGCGCCGCTGATCCTGTCGGAGGCCAGCTGGGGGACCGAGGACCCGACGCGCCGCCAGCTGCGCGAGCTGGCCCAGATCGCCGGCGTGGTGATCGAGCCGCAGATCGACGTCGAGGACGTCGAGGACGCGCTCGAGCTCGCGGTGCGCGGGCTGGGCGACACGATCGCACCGCGCGGGATGCTGCGCCGGCTGGCGCCCAAGGGGCTGGGCTGGGTGCCGTTCAACGAGCCGATCTACGAGACGTTCGCCTTCATCGGGCGGCGCGGAGCGCAGCTCTCGCCGGCCACGCGCGCGGTCCTGACGTTCGCCGCGCGGCGCCTGGCGGCGCTCGCCGAGGTGCTGCGGACGCAGCCGCCGCGCCGCCGCTCCCCCACTGCCTGAGGACATCACTCAAGTTGCGGCCACGCGCGCCGATAACGAGCCTGACGCCGATGAACGACCACCGCCCTGCCGCGCTCCATGCCGAGCCGCCCGTCGCCTCGAGCTCGCGGCTCGTCGCCGCCGTCAGCGCGGCCAAGCGGATCGAGGCGCTGCGCGGACACGACCTGCTCAACGGGGCACCGGAGCCGATCTTCGACCGCTTCGCGCGCCTGGCAGCACGCGTCGCCGAGGTGCCGACCTCGCTCGTCAGCATCGTGACCCACGACCGCCAGTACTTCGCAGGCCTGTTCGGCCTCGCCCAGCCGTGGGCGGACGCCCGCCAGACGCCCCTGTCGCATTCCTTCTGCCAGCACGTCGTCGCCAACGAGGCGCCGCTCATCATCGGCGACGCGCGCAGCGACCCGGTGCTGTGCTCCAACCTCGCCATCCGCGACCTCGATGTCGTCGCCTACGCCGGCTTCCCCGTCGTCTCGCCAGCCGGCCACGTGCTCGGCAGCCTGTGCGCGATCGATAGCCAGCCGCGCACCTGGCAAGCGCCGCAGCTGGAGGGGCTGGAGGACATCGCCGCTCTCGTCGGCGGTGAGCTGGAGCGCCGCGACCTCGTCCGCCGCCTGGCGATCGACGCGCGCACGGACGCGCTCACCGGCATGGCCAACCGGCGCGCCTGGGAGACGCAGCTGCCCAACGCGCTGCGCAGCGCCGAGCGGCTCGGCCACGAGATCGCCGTCGTGCTCATCGACATCGACTACTTCAAGGCCTACAACGACCTGCACGGCCATCCCGCCGGCGACCGCGCGCTGCGCGAGATCGGCCGCCGCTGGCGCGCGATCACGCGTGACATCGACGTTCTGGCGCGGATCGGCGGCGAGGAGTTCGGGCTCGTCCTGCCCGGCTGTGACGCGATCGAGGCGCAGGCCGTCGTCGATCGCCTGCGCCACGACATGCCGGCCGGCCTGACCGCCTCCGCCGGCCTGACCGCCTGGACGCTGCCGCTGACCTGCGAGCAGGTCGTCGCCGAGGCCGACCGGGCCCTCTACCAGGCCAAGAGCGACGGTCGCGATCGCGTCTGCGTGAGCTGACGCGCACGCCCGAGCGGGCTCGCGGTCCTGTCGAGAACGGTGCGTGTGGCGCTCCTTTGCCGACACGATCGCCGGCCCGCGGCCCGCGTGCCTACCGGCGGGGGGCGGCGGTCTTGCCCCGCAGGCGCCGCAGCACGCGGTCGGCGAACTCCGGCGACACGCCGTGCAGGATGCCCATGCCCTTCACGGCATGGCGGTAGTGCAGATGTCGGCTGTCGCGCTCGACGGCCCTGATGATCCGCGTCGCGAGCGCCTCGGCCGACGCGGCGTTCGGGCCGCCGCGGTACCACTCCGGCATCGGCCCGCGCTCGTGATCGTGCAGCGAGGTGCGGATCTCGCCCGGGTAGACGACGGTCACCGACACGCCGGTGCCGGCGAGCTCGTGGCGCAGCGCCTCGGCGAACATCCGCTGGGCGGCCTTCGTCGCGCTGTAGACGGCCGCGCCGGGAAACCCGCGCAGGCCCGCGCCGGAGGACATGACGACGATGTGCCCGCCGCCGTCGGCCAGCAGGGAGGGCAGCGCGGCCTTGACCGTGTAGACCGTGCCCAGCCAGTTGACGTTGGTCATGTTCTCGATCTTCTCCAGCGACTGCTCGTCGATCGGCTCGTAGTGCGCGATGCCGGCGTTGGCGACGAGCAGGTCCAGGCCGCCCGCCTGCGCGGCGAACGTCTCGATCGCGTCGGCGATCGAGACCGGCAGTGCGACGTCGCAGGTCAGCGCGAAGTGGGCGCCGGGAAGCTCGGCGGCGAGTGTTTGGAGCTCGCTCGTCGAGCGCGCGGCGAGCCCGACGGTCGCGCCGCGCTCGGCGAGCGCGTGCGCCACGGCACGCCCGATGCCCCGCGAAGCGCCGGTCACGAGCGCGCGGGTGCCAGATCCGATCCGCATGGGCTCGCGACTCTAGACGCGCGACCTTCACGCGGCGGTTTGCCCGGCCGGTAGGATCGTTTCGCCGATGGCCACCGAGCAAGCCACAGTCGCCGAGGAGGAGTACCTGCAGACGCTGTTCTGGCTGCAGGAGGCCGGGCTGCCGATGACCGGCGCCAACGTCGCCCGCGCGATGCAGCTCTCCGCGCCGACGGTGCACGAGATGATCGGCCGCCTGGAGCGAGACCGCTACATCACGCGCGCCCGCGACAAGCAGATCAGCTTCACCGAGACCGGTCGCGAGCACGCCGAGGGCATCGTCCGCCGCCATCGCCTCATCGAGCGCTTCCTGACCGACGTGCTCAAGATCCCCTGGGACGAGGTCCATGAGGAAGCCGAGCGCCTCGAGCACGCGATGAGCCCGGTGCTCGAGGAGCGCATGCTCGCCGCGATCGGGGATGCCAAGACCTGCCCGCACGGCCACCCGATCGTGGCCGGCTCGCGGATCGACGGCGTGCCGCTGGCCGATGTCTCGGAGGGCGCGAGCGTCCAGATCCTGCGCTTTGAGAACGAGGCCGAGGATTTGCTGCACTACCTCAAGGACGCCGGCATCGAGCCCGGCATGAGGGGCACGCTGACCGCCTCCTCCGGCGATGAGGTCACGGTGACGGGCGACGACGGCGATCTGCGCACGGTCACGTTCTCGGTCGCCGAGACCGTCTCCGTGCTGGCCGACCCCTCGCCGCCGTCGCGGATCGCGCTGCCCGAGCAGCTCGTGCTGGCGCGCGAACGCTACGGCCGCTGACACGCGTTGTACGCTGAGTTCTCCTAAGCACGGGGAGAGACGAGACGCAATGCGCACACGGATGGTCTGCCTTGAGGACGGGATCACATCCTGCGGCTTTCGCAAGATGGCGGCCTATGTCGCCCAGCTGCAGCCGGGGACCGAGTCCTTCTACATCTCCACGGAGCGCTACCGCAGCGTGAAGACCGCCGTCCGCGGCATGGGCGACAAGGCGGTGATCGGCGACGAGCAGGTCGACGAGATGGCCCAGGGCCTGCAGGACGCAGACATCATCGGCTTCTCCTCGATGACCGGCTACTCGGCGCTGACGCACCGTCTGATCAAGCGCATCCGTGAACTCAACCCATCCGTCTACATGATCTGGGGCGGCATCCACCCGATCATCCAGCCCGAGGACGCGATCCTCGGTGACGTCAACGCGATCTGCACCGGTGAGGGCGAGTTCGCCTTCGAGGAGTTCCTCGACGCCTTCAAGGACGACCGCGACTACACGAACACGAAGAACTTCTGGTTCAAGCCCAACGGTCACGGCCAGTCCAACGGCAATGGCGACCAGCTCATCAAGAACCACTTCCTGCCGCTCATGACCGTCCAGCAGATGGAGCAGCTGCCGTTCCCGCAATTCGGGGCCGCGACGGAGAAGATCTACCTCCCCGGCCAGGGCTTCGTGCCGATGGGAGTCGAGGACTACCTCATCAACGACGGCCTCGGCTATACGACGCTGTGGTCGATCGGCTGCCCGGTTCACTGCGCGTACTGCGGCACCACGAAGT
>JBBSQG010000115.1:0-8240 GCA_038258125.1 Solirubrobacterales bacterium | reverse complement strand
CGCCGCGAGCAGCAGCGCCGGGATTCCCGGCCAGTGCACACCGAGCGAGAACGCGACGACGAGCAGGAACGTCGCCGGCAGCAGGCAGCGCAGGCAGGCCGAGCCGACGACGCCGGCGAGCAGCACCGGGCGCGGGGTGGGGGCGAGCAGGAGGCGATCAAACCACCCGCGCTCGATGTCGCGCGCGAGGTTCACGCCGGTCGCCGCGCCCGTGAAGCCCGCGCCCTGCAGCATCCCGACGGGCACGATGAACGTGCGGAAGTCGTCGGCGGTGAAGTTTGGCAGCGCGGCGGCCTTCCCGAACGCCGCCGACAGGCCGATCATGAAGATCGTCGGCGCCAGCACCCCGGGGATCGCCCCGGCCGGCACGCGCAGTATCTCGTTCAGGCCGCGCCGCATGAGCGCGAGGATCGTGCGCAGGTGGGCGCTCATGCCTGGCGCAGCCGTCCGCGCAGCGCGAGCACCGACAGGCCGATCGCGGCGAGCGCGACGCCGGCCGCGGCGGCGATTCCCTCGAGCACCGGGCGCAGAGCGTTGCCGAAGGCGATCGGCTGGCGCATGCCGTCGGCGATGTAGGACAGCGGGTTGTACGCCGCGATGACGTCGGCGGGCGCGCTGAGCAGGTCGCGCGGGAAGAACGCCGAGGAGACGAAGAGAATCACGAAGACGAGCGGGAAGATGCCCTGCACGGTCGCGGCGTTGCGCGCCCGCAGGGCGAGCATCACGCCGAGCGCGCCGAAGCCCGTCCCGGCGAGGACGCCGATCACAAGCACCGAAAGCACCCCGAGCGCGCCGCCCTGGATCTGGGCGCCGAAGAGCAGCCCGATCGCCAGGAAGTAGACGACCTGGGCGGCGGCGATGACGCCGGCCGCCAGCACGCGGCCGAGGACGATCGCCAGCCGCGGGGTGGGAGAGGCGACGAGACGGTCGAAGAAGCCGCCCTCGATGTCCAGCGCGGCGGCGATCCCGGCACTGACGCCGCCGAGCAGCAGCGATTGTGTCAGGGCGGCGGCGAGCTGGAAGTCCAGGAAGCCGGCGACGTGGGGGAAGCCCGGCAGCGACGTCGTGCGCTCCAGGCCGCCGACGTTGACGGCGAGGAACATCGACGGGAAGAGGACGAGCGGAGCGAGGAACTGCGGCTTGCGAAGGCTGTTGCGCAGGGCCCGTCGCGCGAGCGCGACGACGGCCGCTCTCACACGAGCTCCGGTTGCGGCTCGGGCTCCGTGGCACCCTCGAGGTGCACGCCGGTCTTGGCCAGGAAGACGTCGTCGAGCGTCGGCTGCTTGAGCTCCAGCTCGGCGACGACGAACCCGGCGTCGTCGAGGGCGCGCAGGATCGGCGCGATGTCGGCGGCGCCGTGCGCGAGGCCGATCGAGAGGTGGCAGGCGTCTGTCGGCGGCCGCAGCTCGCCGAACGCGACGACGACACGGCGCGCGCGCTCCAGGTCTGCGCTGGCGCCGAGGACGAGGTTCAGGTGGGGACGGCCGATCTCGGCCTTCAGCGCCGCCGGCGTGTCGGCGGCGACGATCTTGCCCGCCGAGATGATCCCCAGCCGGTCGGCCAGCTGGTCGGCCTCCTCGAGGTACTGCGTCGTCAGGAAGACGGTCGTGCCCTCGTCGCGCAGGCGGCGTACCTCCTCCCACAGCGTCAGGCGCGACGTCGGGTCCAGTCCCGTCGTCGGCTCGTCGAGGAACAGCACCTCGGGCTCATGGATGAGCGCCATCGCGAGGTCCAGGCGCCGGCGCATGCCGCCCGAGTACGTGCCGACGCGGCGACCGGCGGCTTGGCTCAAGCCGACCCGCTCGATGAGCTCCGCGCCGCGCGAGCGCACCGCGCGCGGTGCGATGCCGTGCAGCGTCGCCTGCAGCTCGATCAGCTCGCTGCCGGTCATGAGCGGGTCCAGCGCCGCCTCCTGCAGCGCGACGCCGATGCGACGCCGCACCTGTGCGGGCTCCGTGGCGACGTCGTAGCCGGCCACGCGGGCGTGGCCGCCGGTCGGCCGCAGCAGGGTGACGAGCATCCGCACGGTCGTCGTCTTGCCGGCGCCGTTGGGGCCGAGAAATCCGTAGACCTCGCCGGCCGCAACCGCAAGGTCGATGCCGTCGACGGCCTTCAGGCCGCCCTTGAACGCACGTTGCAGTCCGATGACCTCGATCGCGGCGATGCGGGCCAGGATATTGCACGCGCAACTTCTTTCTATGGACCACGGACGCAACAAACAACCGGAAGCTCGTGTTGAATGCGGACATGAACCGTCTATACCTCGCTCTGAGCTCCGCACTGATCGCAGCCATCTGCGCACTGTCCATCCCGGCCGCCGCGCCCGCCAAGGTCTTGGAGATGGGCCAGCTTGCAGACGACCTGCGTGGTGTCTGCCCGCTCAACTGCCAGGCGGTCAGCCGCACGACCGGCTATCAGGCGAAGGTCGGCCCGGATCGCTCGCTCTATCGCGCGCCGGCCGACGGGCGGATCGTCGCCTGGACGATCGCGCTGGGCAACCCGGGCCCGAAGCAGACGGCGTTCTTCTCCGAGCGCCTCGGCGGCGAGTCGCAGGCCGCCGTGGTCGTGCTCGACCCGCAGAAGAAGCTCGTGCGGCGCGTCGTCGCCAAGGCGCCGCTGGAGGAGCTCACCGACTACTTCGGCCAGATGGTGCAGTTCCCGCTCGCGCGGACGCTGCCGATCAAGAAGGGCCAGTATGTCGGCCTGACGGTCCCGTCGTGGGCGCCGGCGCTGCAGCTATCGCTGGGCAACGACACGTCGTGGCGCGCCAGCCGCCCGAAGGACGACTGCGGGGACACGTCGACGCAATTCGCGCTCATCGGCCGCCGCCGCGCGGTCCAGTTCGCCTGCCTCTACAAGACCGCGCGGCTGACCTACAGCGCGACCTTCATCGCCACGCCGACCTCCTCCAAGGCGAAGAAGGCCTAGAAGTCGGGCAAGTCCGTCAAGTCGGCGCGCTCGACGAAGTCCACGAAGAAGAAGTAGCGCCTCACGCTCGGCGGGCCTGTCGCCGGGCGGGCGGGCGGCCGCGTCCAGTGGACCCGTCGCGTCCAGTGGACCCGTCGCGTCCAGTGGACCCGTCCACTAGCAGGCGCCGGGGTTCTCCGAGCAGAAGTTCTGGAACTCGGCGCCGCCGCCGGCCCCCGCGCCGGTCGTCGACTGGCCGCCGGTGTCAGGCGCCTGACCACCCGTCTGAGGCGATCCTGTCGCGGCGGCGGGCGGTGGGGTGGCCGGTGGTGCGGCGGCCACAGGAGGCGGTGTGACCGCGCCCGACGTGCTCGACGTGGTCGACGTGGTGGTCGACGGCGTCGTCGAGTCCGCCGGGCGCGTCGGGGTCGTGCCGGTCGGGATAGTCAGGTCCGGCGAGGTCCTCGGGATCGGTGTCGACAGCTCGTCGTCGGCGCCACACGCGCTGAGCCCGCCGGCGAGTGCCGCGGCGGCGAGTAGGGCGAGGGGGCGAGCGTGACGGCCCACGGCCGGGCCGCTCAGGCGACCGGATCCATGCGCCGGCCGCAGTGCGGGCAGTCGTTGAGATCGAGCTGGGCGAGCTGATCGCACCACGGGCAGAAGCGCAGGTTCTCGACCGACCACGGCAGCTTGGACTGCGACGGCGCGAGCGGCAGCACCTTGCCGACGACCTCGAGCGGCTCGCCCGTGTCGCGATCGACGTAGACCCGGCCGGGCTCGGCCTCACGGATGATCTCGCGGCCGGATTGCGGCGCGCGCATGCGGTAGCGCTGGGCGGCTGACACGGCGCGAACCCTAGCAAGCATCTCGGCAGCGGACGCGTTGGCGGTGGCCCCGCGACGTGCCCTCGGGTGGCCGGTGGTGCTGCGCCACACCGTCGGGTCCGCTTGATTAGACTCCCGCGCTCGCATGACCCCGACACCCTTGAAGACCAGAGTTTTGAGCCTCGCCGCGTGTGCCGCGCTCGCCGCCGGACTGAGCGCCTGCGAGAACGACAACGTCGCCAAAAACGCCGATCTGATCGCGGGCAAGAAGGCCTTCTCGCAGAAGTGCGGCGCCTGCCACGTGCTCGCCCGCGCCGGCACGAAGGGCATCCAGGGCCCGAACCTCGACGAGGCATTCCGCCAGTCGCTCAAGGACGGGTTCGGGCGCGACACCGTGCAGGGCGTGGTCTTTGACCAGATCCGCCATCCGGCGAAGGTCCCGACCGACAGCCCGGCCTACATGCCGGCCATGCTCGTCAGCGGCAAGCTCGCCAGCGATGTCGCCTCCTACGTCGCCAGCGTCGCCGCACGGCCGGGCAAGGACGCCGGCAAGCTCGGGTCGGCCGTGGCCGCGGCCGGCGCCGGCAAGCCCGTCGCTGCGAAGGACGGCACGCTCGCGCTGCCGGCCGACCCCAACGGGCAGCTCGCCTACGTCACGAAGGTCGCCACCGCGCCGGCCGGAGCGCTGGAGATCGACTCCAAGAACGATGCCTCGATCCCGCACGACATCGCGATCGAGGGCAACGGCGTCGACGAGAAGGGCGAGGAGGTCCAAGGCGGCGGCGTCTCGACGGTCAACGTCACGCTCAAGCCCGGCAAGTACCAGTTCTACTGCACGGTCGCCGGCCATCGCGAGGGTGGCATGGAGGGCACGCTCACCGTCAAGTAGGGGGCCTGGCGGGGCATCGCCCCCTCAACGCCACGGAGTCCGCTCGCCGGCATCGAGCTTCCACCAGGCAGATGTGACCCCAAACCCTCGCACTTGCTTGTTCGTGAGCCCTCAGAAGATCGCCTTGAGGGCTACCGACAGCAGCGCGATGACGACGCACACCGCCAGCACCCGCAGCAGCCACGAGAACGCGGCCTGCTCGGACTCCCAGGGCGGAGGCGGCGCCATTGCGGGTGCTAGTGGACCAGCACGAAGACGGGACACCGTCGGCCCGTCAGATCACGGCCGGTCATCCCGGAAGACCTCGCAGTGCTTCCGGCCGCGTCCACTAGAGGATGTAGATCGTCGTGTACACGACGACCCACATGACGTCGACGAAATGCCAGTAGATGCCCGGGATCTCGACGCCGTGATGGTGCTCGGGCGTGAAGTGCCCGCGAAACGCCCGCACCGTGACCATCACGAGCAGCGTCAGGCCGATCGCGACGTGCGCGCCATGCAGGCCGGTCAGGCCATAGAAGATCGTGCCCTGCGCGTGGTTCTGGGGCGAGAAGCCGATGTGGATGTACTCGTTGATCTGAATGAACAGGAACGTCGCGCCAAGCATCGACGTAAGCAGCATGCCGGCCTTCAGCCCGAAGCGGTTGCCGTTCTTGATCGAGATCTGCGCCCAGTGCATCGTCAGCGACGAGCTGAGCAGGATCGCCGTGTTCATGCCGGCGATCGCGACGGGAAGCTCGTTGCCCTCGAAGGGGAACCAGCGGTGGCCCTCAGCAACGAAGCGGATGAAGAAGTAGGCCGTGAAGAAGGCCCCGAAGACCATGATCTCCGAGATGATGAAAAGCAGCATCCCGAGGATCTCGTGCGAGACGCGCGAGCTGCGGTTCGCCGGCGGCGGACCGTGGTGGTCGCCGTGCCCGTGGTCGTCGTCGTCGTGGTGGCCGAGCGCGATCCCCGCGCTGATTCCTGCGGCTTCCACTACTTCACCTCCGCAGGCTGCTCGGCGACGATGTGCTCGACCTCGATGTTCGAGGCCTTGCGAAGACGGGTGATGAGGTCGGCGCGCAGCCAGCCCGAGCGGGTGACGGGCAGCGTCGAGACGATGATGCGCGACACCTTGTAGAACTGCAGCGCGTTCATCGTGGCGGTGTAGGGATCGGGGTCGCCGACCATCCCGGCGACGAGCAGCCCCTCGCGGCGCATCTTGTCCAGCGTGTTGCCCAGCCGCGCGCGGGCGACGGCGGCGGCGCGGCCGTCGTTGTGCGCCTGCAGCGGCACGACGACGATGACGAGCATGTCGTCGGCGTCGGCCGCGACCTCCGACATCCGCGCTCGCAGGTCGCCACGGCCGGCCGTGACGTTGGCCACGACGAGCGTGACCTTGAACGGCAGGCCGTCCGCGTCGAGGTCGGAGATGACGTGGGTCACCGTGACCCCGGTGCCGTCCTGGATGCGCTCGATGAGATCGCGCCGCAGCCATCCCGACGACGACGAGGGCAGCGTGGAGATGATGACCTCGTCGGGCTTGTACTCGTCGATCGCGTCGAGCGTCGCCGTGTAGGGGTCCTCGTCACCGAGCTCGCCGCTGGCGACGACGTCCTCGCCGCGCAGGTAGGACAGCGTCAGGTCCAGGCGCACCTGTGCGGAGTCGCGCACGGCGTCGTCGTAGATCACGTAGCCCGAGCGCGGGCGCGTCATCGGAACGACGAGCGTGAAGCTCGTGTCGGGCTCCTTCGCGCGCTCGCGTACGAGGTCGAGCAGCTTGGCGCCGCCGATCGTCTGGTTGGCGACGACGAGGATGTGCTTGGCCATCGGGTGCTACTCCTCGTCCTTGGCGGAGCCCGAGCCGGACCCGTGTCCTGCGCCGGAGGTGGCGGCGCCCGCCGGCTGGGGGATCTCGCCGCCCTTCAGCACGCCATGCACCGCACCCGGGACGCCGTACTCGTACGGGCCGCCGACGACGGTCGGGATGGCGTCGAAGTTGAAGATCGGCGGGGGCGAGCTGACCTGCCACTCGAGCGTGAGCGCACGCCAGGGGTTGGACACCGCGCGCGGGCCGCCGCGCCAGGAGGCGATCATGTTGTAGGCGAAGACGAGCGCGCTGAGGCCGAGGAAGAAGCTCATGATCGAGATCGCGAGGTTCCAGCCCGCCCACTGCTCGGCGTAGTCGGCGACGCGGCGCGGCATGCCCTGGACGCCGATCACGTGCATCGGGCCGAACGTCGCGTTGAAGAACACGAACGTGGTCCAGAAGTGCAGCTTGCCGAGGCGCTCGTCGTACATCCGGCCCGTCATCTTCGGGAACCAGTAGTAGACGCCGGCGAAGATCGTGAACAGCGAGCCGCCGAAGAGCACGTAGTGGATGTGGGCGACGATGAAGTACGTGTCGCTGACGTGGATCGTGACGGGGATGATCGCGAGCATGACGCCGGAGATCCCGCCGAGCGTGAACATCGTCAAGAAGCCCAGCGCGAAGAGCATCGGCGTGTCGAGATGCAGCACGCCGCGCCACAGCGTGGCCAGCCAGGAGAAGATCTTGATGCCGGTCGGCACGGCGATGATCGCCGTCGTGATCATCATCGGCACGCGGATCCAGTCCTGCATGCCCGAGACGAACATATGGTGCGCCCAGACGGTGAAGCCGAGCACGACGATCGCCAGCAGCGAGAAGGCCATCATCCGGTAGCCGAAGATCGGCTTGCGGGACTTGACGGCGAGGATCTCGGAGATGATCCCGAACCCGGGCAACATCATGATGTAGACCACCGGGTGCGAGTAGAACCAGAAGATGTGCTGGTACATCAGCACGTCGCCGCCGCCTCGAGGTTCGAAGAAGTTGAAGCCCAGCGAGCGGTCGAAGAAGACCATGAACTGCGAGACCGCGATGAACGGCGTCGCGATGACGACCAGCAGCGATGTCGAGAAGTTCGCCCACACGAGCAGCGGCATGCGGAAGAAGCTCATCCCCGGCGCGCGCATCGTGATGATCGTCACGAGGAAGTTCAAAGCGGTGGCGATCGAGGAGGCGCCCGCGAACTGCACGCCGATCGTGAAGAACACCTGTCCTTCTGGCGCTGTGACCGACAGCGGCGCGTACGCCGTCCAGCCGCTGGCGAACGATCCGCCCGGCGCCCCGAACGACATCAGCATCATGATCCCGGCCAGCGGCAGCATCCAGAACGACAGCGCGTTCAGGCGCGGGAACGCCATGTCCGGCGCGCCGATCATGAGCGGCAGGACGTAGTTGGCCAGGCCCGCGAAGATCGGAATGATGAAGAGGAAGATCAGCAGCGACGCGTGGACGCTGAACAGGCCGTTGAACGTGTTGGGGTCGACGAACTGCCGGCCGGGCTGGGCCAGTTCGGCACGCATGAGCATCGCGAACAGGCCGCCGACGAAGAAGAAGAAGAACGAGGTCACGACGTACTGGATGCCGATGACCTTGTGGTCGGTGTTGACCTTGAAGTAGTCGCGCCAGGAGTGGGCGCCGTGGCTGGAGTGGTCGTCGGGGACCGTTGGGCGTCCCGACGCCCAGCGGAACCAGTAGTCGAACGCGCCGAGGCCGACGAGGAAGCCGATCGGGGAGAGGAAGAGCGACAGTTCGAGGACGGCGAAGCCCT
>JBBSQG010000114.1:0-8263 GCA_038258125.1 Solirubrobacterales bacterium | reverse complement strand
TGCTCCAATCAGCCGTAAAAGCCCTGCACAGGAGGTACTTTTAGCACGATCACCGGACAGAACCAGCCCGCCGCGAGCACTCCACAGACTGACCAGTTCCCGAAACCCAGAACACCACACCCGAGTTATGCGACAGCCTGTCAGGCCCCGAAACGCGCAGCACCCGCAGCCGGCCGGCCGACCCGGGCGCAGCGCGGCGCGCATTCCAGGCGCTCACGCCCCGAAAAGCGCGGCAAACCTCGCCGGCGCGGGCGAGCTACTTCGTGACGGTGAGCTCGCCCTTCATGAACGGGTGAAACTCGCAGAAGTACGCATAGGTCCCCGGCTTTTCGACGGTGAACGAGCCGCTCGCCGTGCCCTTGACGGTCCCGGAGTCAAACGCCTTGCCGGAGCCCGTGTCGGTGATCGTGTGCGGGGCGGCGTCGGCATTGGCGATCGTGATCTTCTGCCCGACCTGCACCGTCGCCGGTGTCGGCTCGTAGACGAAGTCGACGATCTTGATCGCGTTGGTCGGCTTGGCCGCTGTCGCTCCGGCGGCCGGCGTCGTGGGCTTCGTCGTCGCGTTGTCGTCGTCGCCGCCGCATCCGACGAGCAGCGCGGCGCCGAGCAGGGTGGCGGTGATCGCGTGTCTCATGCCTACATGATCGTGATCGCGGGCGGCCCGGATCACTCCTGCCGCCCGCGGTCGTCGATCGGCTACCGCGCCTGCAGGTCGCGGAACGTGCCGGACACGACGCCGGAGTCGCCGTATACCTTGAGCGCGTTGATGACGCCGACATCGGCATGGATCGCCGAGCCGTAGGTCGACAGCTGCGAGGTGATGCCGCCGGTGACGGAGTTGAGGCTCTGACCGGGCAGGGAGACGGTGCAGCCCAGCAGAGGCAGCGAGACGAGGCAGGTCCCGTTGATGAGTGCGTCGACGGTGCCGTTGACACCCAGCGTCCCGAACAGGCCGTTGAGCGTCGGGGCGAGCGAGCACAACAGCCCTGGGCACAGCAGCCCGTTGACGAGCGACGCGGTGTCGAAGTCCGGCGCGACGACGTTCACCTCCGCGTTCTTGCCGTCCGCGTGGACCGCTCCGGTGACGCGGGCGCCGCGCTCGATCCGCACCACGCGACGGACAGGCGCCTGATCGGCGTGGTCGGCGGTCTGCAGGTTCAGCGCGTAGACGACGGCGGTCAGGCGGTTGCTCGCGGCCGTCGAGTACGGGGTGATGGTGTTGCTGCCGCGGATGATGACCCGGCCGCTGCCGATCACGAGCGCCTTGTAGGTCTTGCTCGTGCTGACGTCGATGTAGCAGTACTGGTCGCCGGTCCCAACCTTCTCGATGAACACGATCGAGCTCGACGTCGCGGCGGCCGGCAAGGTGCAGAGCGGTGCGCCCGACGCCGACCCGCTGCCCGTCGTCGTCGCCACGTAGGTGTTCGCGTCGACGGCCTTCCTGCGCATCTGGCCGATCGCGTTGTCCGTCGTCGAGTTCGTCGTCGGGAACTGCTCGATGCGGCCATTCGTGACGAGGGTGTTGACGAGCGGGACAGAGGCGAGGGCGCCGATCGCGCCTGATACGCACGTCTTGACCTGGGTGATGTTGTCGAGCAGGCCACAGCGTAGGCCGGTCACGCCTGAGGCAGGCACCGGGTAAGCGCTGTCCTCCAGAACGAGCGGGTTGGTGTTGATGAGCCCGTTCGTGAGGTTGGTTACGAGCGTCGTGTTGGTGAGCGTCCCGGTCGTCGGGCCGAGGTCCTCCGCCATGCTCCCCGACACGAGGCCGTACTTCGGGTTCAGCGCGCTGGACTCGAGCACCTTGACGAGGCCGGCGATCTGGCGGGTCTTGCCCCCGACGGTCGACTGGACGTGGACCCAGAGCTTCTTGTTGCCGTTGGAGTCCCAGCTCTTATTGGTGAGGTTGGCGTCGTTCCAGACCGACGAGACGTTGTCGTCATCGCAGAGGTGGACCTGCCAGGATGCGTTGTTGTAGGCCGCGTCCGTGTAGGCCGAGTTGATGCTCGGCCGCAGCCGCTCGACGGCGGGGACGCCCGACGCCGGCCCACCGACCGCGCTGCCGAAGCCGGCCAGGGCCGTCTGGCAGGCCGGGTTGCCGGCAGGCGCGGCGGAGACCGCGTCCGGCCAGTTGCGGCCGAGGACGAACGCCTCGCTGTTGAGGACGCTCTCGCTCAGGTTGAACGCGTGGTCGCGTGACCGCTCGGTCTTGGACTCGCTCGCCTGCGTGTCGACGATCGACAGCAGCGCGAGGCCGAGCATGAGCATGACCGCGGTGCACATCACCGCGGTGATCAGGGCTGAGCCACTGTCGTCGCGCAGCTGGTGCTTCAGTTGCATTCGACGTCCTTCCTGACGATGTTGGTCGCGCCGACGGCGTTGGTGATCGTCGCTACGACGTGGGTGATCCCCGGGGGAATCTGCAGGGTGGTACCGGTGGGTGTGCCGAGCGAGACGCCGCCATCGCTGGCGTAGGTCACCGTGAGCGGGCCGAGGTCGCCGAGGCTGGCGTTGAGACTGAGCAGCGCTCCACTGGCGTTGCAGGTCGGGACGATCGGGTCCGGGCCGGTCGCCAGCGTGCCGGCGGCGCGGCGGGCGGCGCTGGCTCGCAGCGTAGTGCTGGCGGTCTTGCCGGCGCCGGACGTATCGAGGCTGAAGGTCAGGCCGACGTTGCGCACGAGCGCCGGGGTCGCGGATGACGACGCGCCGTCGTACGTGAACGCTGTGTTCGCCGTCGAGTTCAACGTCGCGAGCTTCCCTCCGGTATTGCACGCCGCGATCGGCACCGTGGGCGGGCCAGCCGTCGTGGTCGACGATCCGTACAACTGGTTGCCGGACACGCACAGGCGCACGACCCGGCTGGCCGTCGTCGCGGGTGCCGTCGGCGTCTGCTGTACCGCGTACACGAGGTCGGCTGCCTGGGACTTCAGAATGACCGACGCGCTGCGCAGATCGCGGACCGTGCGATCCATGATCGACCGCACCTGCGAGTTGCCGTCCGTGGCGCGGGTCTGCTGTGCGGCGTTGGACGAGAAGGCGTCGAAGCTCGACAGCGTGGCCAGGAGCACGACGAGCGAGATCGTGATGGTGACGAGCAGCTCGACCAGGGTGAAGCCGTCGTCGCGGAGTCGGATGTCGGCGGTGGAGGGCATCTCAGATCTTGGGGTTGGTGAGCATGGTCGTCTGGCTGAGGCTGCCGGGGCCGCCGCGCGTCCAGCTCACGGCGACGCGCACACGGCGCAGGTCATCCGGGGTGCTGTCGTAGCCGACGGTTCCGGTGCCGGCGCCCGTGGGGCAGACGCTGAGCGGGATCACAGGGCTGACGGCCGCCGTGATCTGGCTGAGGATCGCTGGCGTTCCGACCGCGTTGCAGACCGTCTGAAGCAGGCTTCCGGCGGCGACGACCGAGATCCCGAGCACGTTGACGCTCGCTGCCAGTCCCGGTGTGGCCGTGCCCGGCGTCTCCGTGCCGGTCGGCGGTGCGCAGGCCGTCGCGTCGCCGACGCCGATGCCGTCCGACGGATCGTCGATCGAGCAGGCAAAGACGTTTACGGTGTAGGTCGTATTGCGCCGCTGGACCGTGAACGTCGAGTTCGCTGGCCCCGACAGCGCCGAGGCGCTGTCGGACGCCGGCAGCAGCAACCGCAGCGTGCCTGGCGCGAGCGGGTACGTCATGGCGTTGTAGTCCGCTTGGCGGCTGCGCTCGATCAGGTCGCGAGCGAGGTTCGTGGCCTGCTCGCGGGTCGTCGTGCGGCTCGTGCTCGACAAGCCGCCCTGAATCAGGACCAGCGTGCCGAGCACACCGACGAGCAGGATCACCATCGCCACCATGACCTCGACGATCGTGAAACCGTCCTCGTCTGGCATTCGAGCGCGCGTGTGCATGGAACCGCTAGCGCTCGCAGGCGTCGCGGTTGATGAACGCGTCGCCGCGCTTCATCCCGACGAGCTTGCCGAGCAGGCAGGCCCGTTCGGCGCGCGTGCTCGCCGCCGTCGTCCGCGTGGTCGCGCTCGAGCTGCGGGCGCGGGTATGCACGACGTCCAGGCGGCGGCTGACAACCGCCCGATTGGCGGTCACCATCGTGATGCGGGCGTGCGAGCCAGCCGGAATGTCGAGGTAGCGGCAGACGCCGCTGACGACGCGGCACTTGACCGGACCCGAGATGTGCAGTCCGCGGGCGACCGCGAAGGTGGCCTTCTTGCGGCTCGGCGAGTACTTCACGAAGACGGCGACGAGCTTGCCGTGGATGTAGAACGCCTTGTTGCGGGGGATCGCACGGCGGATCTTCGAGTCCTTCTTCGCGCCGAACCTGATGTCGACCGCGATCGTCTTCGTGCTCGCGGTGGAGCCCGAGCTCGACTTGGATGAGCCGGACTTCGACGAGCTCGACTTCGACGAGTTGGACTTCGCCGAGCCGGACTTCGCCGATGTGCCGTCGGGGTTCTTGATGATGACCGGGATCGGCTTGCTCGGCTGGCTTGAGGTCGACCCGCCGCTGGAGCTCTTGCTCGTGCCCGAGCTCGTGCTCGCCGTCGTGGCCGGCTTCGCCGCACTCGCCGCGGCGGCGAGAACGGCCGCCGGAGCGCTGAACGGATCGCGGGCGGCGCCCTTGGCAGCGCCCTTGGAGGCGTCGCCGTCGTCGGCGCTGAGCAGTCGGGCGGCCCGCGCCGGCAGCTTCGCCGGCGTGGCGGCGGCCGGAGCGGCCGAGTCGGCGCTGGGCGCGTTGTCGGGCGCTCCCTTGAGGAACAGCAGCGGCGCGATGACCGCGACGAGCACGGCGAGTGCCGCTACGGGCAGCAGACGGCGGCGCATCATCTCGTCCAGCAGGTTGCGGAGCATCATGACCCTCCCGCGGTCGGCACGGCCGGGGTTACCGGCGGCGCTGGGGTGGCGGCCCCGTCGGGGGCGATGTAGGCGGTGGCGTTGAGCGTGGCCTTCGTCATCGACGAGGTCGCGCTCGAGGGGACGAAGGACAGCCCGTCGATCGTCAGCAGGCGGCCGTCGACCTTGATCTTGTCCTTGCTGACGCTCACCGAGCGACGCACCGTGCGCAGGATGTCGCGCAGAGCGAAGTACTTCCCGGTGAACTCGAACGTGAACGGCAGCGCAGCGAGTCCGTCCGGGCCGATCGTGGCACCCGGTGTGACCGGCTGTGCGCCCGGTGTGGTCGGGCTGCTGCCGGGCTTCAGCTCAACCAGGCGCAGGTCGCTGTCGCGAACGTTCGCCCGGCGCTGCAGCTGACGCAGCAGCGACGAGATGGCGCCGCGCGACGGGACGGCCTTGTCCAGCGTGCGCAGCTCGGCGAACTTGGCCGGGAACTGCTTCTTGGCCAGCTCGTAGGAGACCACCTGCGTGGTCGCGGCATCGAGGCGGGCCTGCTGGGCGGCGACGTTCTCGCGCACCTGCGACACCTCCTCGCGCTTTGGCTTGATCGCCAGCATCCAGAGCGCTGCGAGGATCGCGATCCCGGCGAGCGCGACGAGCGCGAGCGGCTTTCTGTCGTTCGTGGTCATCGCGAGCCTCCGGTCGTTGCCGCGGCGGTCTGGTTGGCGGGGGCGGTGGTCGGGGCGTTGGTCGCCGGGGTGACCGCCGTTGCGCCGGTCGCCGGCGCCGTGGTGGTTGCGCCGGCCACAAGGGGCGCCGACTGCTGCTTGAAGTAGGTCACGAGCTCAAAGCTCGACGACTTCTTGTTGCCGCTGGTGCAGCCGCCGGCGCCGGAGCTCGACGACCCTTCGCTGCCGCGTTCCTTGTCGGTCCGCTGCGTGCGGCTGAAGCCGACGTCGATGACGCCCGTCATGAGGTGCAGTCGATCGATGTACGCCGGAACGCTCTTCTCGCTCTCCGCGCAGCCACTGAGCTCGATGGCGGGCGACGCGATCGCGCTGCGCAGGCCGCCTGTGCTGCCGCCGGCACCGCCGCCGACCGATGAGGTTGGCGTGAGCGTGGCCGTCGCGGACGTCAGCCAGACGCCCTTGGGCGCGACCTTTGCCAGCTCGGTCATCGTCCTGTCCCACTTGAAGCGGGACTTGGCGACCGTGGCGACCGCGTCGTGGCGCGCCGTCGTCGCCTTGACGAAGTCGTCGTAGGGCTTCAGCGCAGCCGCCTTCTGCTCGGCCTGGGTCAGGCTCGTGGCGATGTCGCGCAGATCCTCGCGCCCGCCGTTGACCTGGTTGGACAGGACGACGAGGTAGACGATCATCGCGGCGACCAGGGCGAGCATGCCGCAGCCGACCTGAAGCACGAGCGGCGGTGGGGCCGCCGCCGGAGCCTTGCGGCTGTGGACGCCGGTGCCGGTCGGGCGCAGGTCGGGGCGCAGCGCGTCAGCGGCCTTGGAGAGGCCGACGACGATGTCGAGCCGCTCGGGGGCGACGCCGAGGCCGTCCACCTGCGGCCAGCTCTCGCGATCGGCGACGATGACGGGCAGGTGAAGCTCGTCTTCGAGCGCCTGCACGACGCCGGGCCAGGTCGTCATCGAGCCGGTCAGGACGACCCCGCCGATGGCGCAGGCGTCCGGCCGGGCGGCGTAGACGCCGCGCGAGGACTGCACCTCCGCGACGACCCGCCGCAGACCCTCGCGGACCTGTTGGGCGACGTTTGTCTCAAGCTCGTCGGGGTTGCCCGACGCAGCGGGGGAGCCCGCTCCGAGACCGATCGAGGCGACATGGGCGCGGGCGGCCTCGTGGCTGATTCCCGCGC
Source organism: Solirubrobacterales bacterium (assembly GCA_038258125.1). Taxonomy (GTDB): domain Bacteria; phylum Actinomycetota; class Thermoleophilia; order Solirubrobacterales; family Solirubrobacteraceae; genus CADCVQ01. The sequence goes on along the minus strand of JBBSQG010000114.1, from coordinate 1,566 downwards.
GCTCGGCAAGCCCGGTGGCAATCGCCTCCGAGCCCGCCGAGGCGGCGCGGACGAGCAGTGGCTTGCCGTCCTCGGTGATGACGACGTTCGTCAGCGCACCGGCCTGGACGTAGAGGATGGCCTCGCCGGGCAGCGCGCTGTGGTCCAGCGCGGACACCATCGCCAGGCCCGACAGCGCGATGCCCTGCGAGCGCAGGCCCGCGGCGTCGAGCGCACGCGTCAGGCGGTCGATGCCGTCGACACGAGCAGCGGCCATGAGGACCCGCTGCTTGCCGGCACCGTCGGCGCCGGGGACGGCGCCGAGGCGGCGGTAGTCGACGACGAGTTGGTCGAGGCCGACGGGCAGCAGGTCGGTCGCCAGGTGGCGCACCGCCCCGTCAAGGTCGGTCCCGTCGAGCGAAGAGGGCAGCTCGACGAGCCGCACCATCAGCCGCGGGTGGGCGAGCCCGACGCGAACCTCACGCGGGAGGCTGTGCTCTTCGAACATCGAGCGCAGCTCCGTTGCGAGTCCGTCGGAGTCGACGACCTCACCGTCGACGACGATGCCGACCGGAAGTGGATGGACGATTGCTTGGCGCACACGACGACCGTCGGCGCCGCCAGGTGGCAGCGCTACGACGGCGTCGGCACCGATGTCGAGGGCGACGGCCGTAGTGGACCGGCGCGTTCCGAGACGGACGCGTCCGCCGGAGGGCAACTTGGGAATCCGCACGTCCCGCTGATCGGTAGATCCGGGGCCAACAAAGAGGGTGCTGGACACGATTGGACACATGGACGATGCGTCCAGCGCGCCCGCGCAGCCGGATATCCAGTCGGTGCGATCCGCCAGTGCTCGCCGCCGTCGTCGACCAGATGAAGCTGGTAGTGCGGCGTGTCAGCGCCGTCCTCGCGCCGAGGGTGCCGCGCGCGTGCCGCCAAGCCGCAGCCGTCGAGCGCATCGCTGGAAGGTGACCGCTGGGCGGGCGCGCGCCACCCCGGCAGACGACGAGATGAGGGTTGATCCCTCATGCCCCCGGGAACCACCGGCGCGAGGCTGCGCCCTCGCAACCCTCACACTTCCCGCACCGAAAGGCAGGCCAATGCACATCGAGGGCTCCACCGAACTGCGTTCCGCGGTCGATGACCGCAACGACGGCGTCTTCGCGACCCGCGCCTTCGCCACCGGCGACACCGTCCTGCGCGGTGTCCCCGGGCGCCGGGCGCCCGGCAACCACTCGCACGCCAATCAGGTCAGCCTCACCGAGTGGGTCTTCGAGGACGGCAACGGGCCGAAGGTCAACCACTCCTGCGATCCCAACTGCGGCGTGCGGGCCAATCCCGATGTCGACGGCTTCGATTTCGTCGCCCGCCGCCCGATCGCGGCCGGCGAGGAGATCACCTTCGACTACGCGATGCGCAACTACGCGATCGAGCACTTCCCGGCCCAGTGCCTGTGCGCCAGCGAGCTGTGCCGCGGCCAGGTGACCGGCTGGCGCGACCTGCCCGACGAGCGCAAGGTCGCCTACGGCGACCTCGTCGCGCCGTACCTGCTCGAACTCGACGCCGCCCGCGCCGCCGCCGCGACGT
>JBBSQG010000113.1:0-8288 GCA_038258125.1 Solirubrobacterales bacterium | reverse complement strand
TCCGCCGCGAGCACGCCGACGCGCGCGTCGCGACGGCCCGAACCGGGGCGGACGAGCCCTGAGAAGCGCACGCGGCCGGCGCCGGCGCGGCGCGCGACGAGGCCCAGCGCGAACGACGCGTGCGCGGGCTTGGGGGTCCCGTCGGCGAAGCGCAGCCCCGATTGGTAATCGCCCCAGCGCGTGCGCTCAGTGGAGCCCGGCCGCTCGGGCAGATCGCGCACGAGGAACTGCGCGACCGCGCGCAACGTCGGCTGGCGGCGGGCGATCTGCTCGGCCTCGGGCAGCCAGCGCGCGTGCTCGTCGAGGCTCGTTGTCTGCGTCGGGTCCGGGGGCGAGGTCTGATAGCCGGACTCGGTCAGATACAGCGGCAGGTTGCTGCGCGTGCGGCCGGCCGAGTACAGCCGCTGCAGCAGCGACGTGAGCCGGTCGAGATCGGCCATGCGCACGTTCTCGGGCTGCGGGTCGGTTCGCCACGGCGCGAGCTTCAGCGAGTAGGGGTGATGCGACCAGCCGTCGCCGGGCAGCGGTGCGAAGTCGCGACACTCCGGCCTCGCCAGCGGGCGCAGTCGCTCGTCGACGCAGGCCATCTCGCGCAAGAACGTCAGTGGCGCCATGCGGTCGTCCGGCCCGTTGCCCTGCGCGGCGCCGACGGAGGACGTCGCACCGATCAGGACGAGCGCATCCGGCGCGGCGGCGCGGATCGCGGGCACCGCCGCCTGCACCATCGCGCGGTAGAGGTGCGGCGAGGCGGGTCGCCAGGCGCCGCCGGCGCGCTCCCACTGGGGCAGCAGGAAGGCGTTGTGGTTGGGCTCGTTCCAGACGGTGAACGCGACGGCGTCGGGGTAGCGCCGCGCCACGGCGGTGACGAAGTCCGCGTAGTCGCGCACGGCGATCGTGTCGCGCTCGCGGTCGGCGTTCCGCGCGGCCCGGGCGACCGCCCAGCGCGGCGCCCAGAAGGCGATGTCGATCGCCGTGCGCATCCCGCGCCGGCGCGTCATCTCATGGACGCGGTCGAGCGTGTCCCAGGCACCGGCCGGATAGGCGGCCGGGTCGGTCGCGTCGAAGGCCGGACGGCGCGTGTCGTGGGGCGCCGGCGCGATCACCGACCAGCCCGCGGTCACGCGGACCCAATCGACGCCGAGCGCGCGCAGGTCGTCGAGCGTCGCCGCGATCCGCTGCGGCGTGCGGTGCAGCAGCTCGGCGTCGTCCTGCACGATCGTCGCGACGATCGGCTTGGCCGGGATGTCGTCGCGCTCGCTGCCGCAGCCGGCGCCGAGCGCGCTCAGCACACCGACGGCGGCCAGCACACACGCGCGGCGCCCGGTTCGCGAGGCCCGCGGTCGGACGGCGGCTACGCCTTCGGGGAGCGCCAGTCGCGTGCCAGCCGTGCCACCAGCTCGTCGGGCAGGCCGTCGATCGGCAGCCTTTCCTGCTCCAGCGTGTCGCGGTCGCGCAGCGTCACCGTCTGGTCCTCCAACGTCTGGTGGTCGACGGTCACGCAGTAAGGCGTGCCGATCTCGTCCTGGCGGCGGTAGCGCTTGCCGATCGAGCCGCCCTCGTCGTACTCGGTCTGCATCCGCGCGCGCAGCGCCGCGACGATCTCGCGGGCGACCTCGGGCTGGCCGTCCTTCTTGACCAGCGGCAGCACCGCGGCCTTGACCGGGGCCAGGCGCGGGTGGAGCTTCAAGACGGTCCGCGACTCGCCGCCCAGCGTGTCCTCGTCGTAGGCGTCGACGAGGAAGGCAAGCGTCGCGCGGTCGGCGCCGGCCGCCGGCTCGATGACGTGCGGGACGTAGCGCTGCTTGGACTGTGGGTCGAAGTACTCGAGCTTCTCGCCGGAGTACTCGGCGTGCTGGGTCAGATCGAAGTTTCCGCGGTTGGCAACGCCCTCCAGCTCGCTCCAGCCGATCGGGAAGAAGTACTCGACGTCGGCCGTGCCGCTGGAGTAGTGCGACAGCTCGTCGGGGTCGTGCTCGCGCATGCGTAGGTGGTCCTCGCGCAGACCGAGCCCGACGTACCAGTCGTAGCGTGCCTGCTTCCAGAAGCCGTACCAATCCGGCGCCTCCGACGGCGGGACGAAGAACTCCATCTCCATCTGCTCGAACTCGCGCGTGCGAAAGACGAAGTTGCCGGGCGTGATCTCGTTGCGGAAGGACTTGCCGACCTGTGCGATGCCGAACGGCGGCTTCTTGCGGCTGAACTGCAGGACGTTCTTGAAGTTGATGAAGATCCCCTGCGCGGTCTCGGGTCGCAGGTAGGCGACCGACGCGCTCTCCTCCATCGGGCCGACGAAGGTCTTGAACATGAGGTTGAAGTCGCGCGCCTCTGTCAGCTCGTGGCGGCGATCCTCGGTCTTGGGCAGCGACGCCTTCGCCGGGCACATCTCGTCGACGTCGAGATGATCGGCGCGGAAGCGCTTCTTGCAGGCGCGGCAGTCGACCATCGGATCGGTGAAGCCGGCGAGGTGTCCGGACGCCTCCCAGACGCGCGGGTGCTGGAGGATCGCGCTGTCCAGCGCGACGATGTCGTCACGCTCCTGGAGCATCGCGCGCCACCACTCGTTCTTGACGTTCGTCTTGAGCAGAACGCCGTAGTGGCCGTAGTCGTACGTCGACCCGAGGCCGCCGTAGATCTCCGATGAGGCGAAGATGAAGCCGCGCCGTTTGCACAGCGCGACGATCTTCTCCATGGTCGCTGCGTCGGCGCTTGGCTGGGTCATCGCCGGGCCATGCTAGATAATGGCTCGCTCGTGCCCTTCTACGAATACAAGCGCGTCGACGGCACGATCCTCGAGATCATGCAGAAGATGACCGATCCTCCGCTCGCCGAGGATCCGGAGACCGGCCTGCCGGTCACGCGCGTGTTTCACCCGATCGCCGTGCATTTCAAGGGCAAGGGCTTCTACAACACCGACTACGGGACGAAGAAGCGCGCCCGCGAGAAGGACGCGCACGACAGCGCCAAGAAGAAGAGCGAGAAGAGCGAGAAGAGCGAGAAGTCCGACAAGTCCGAGAAGAGCGACTCGTCGTCGTCCGGCGACGCCAAGACGGTGTCGAAGGCCGAGCCCGCCGCGAAGGCCGAGACGAAGCCCGCTCCCGCCAAGAAGAGCGACTGATCTAGGTTCGCGCGGGCCCTCAGCCCGCCAGGAAGCGCCGCACCTTCGCCTGCTTGACGTCTTCGGGGACCTGCCCCGAGATCGTCCCGAGCAGGTCGGTCTGCGGCGAGCCCGCCACCGATAGCGCGCCGAACAGCCCCAGCAGCGTCGGCCCGCTCATGTCCGAGCGCAGCGCCTTGGGCACGTTCCAGGAGATCAGCGGCAGCCGCACGAACGCCATCGGCGACAGCAGCCGGCGCTTCATCGCCGAGACGATCTTCTGCTGGCGCCGTGCCCGCGTCAGGTCGTTCTCGTTCTTCGCGCAGGCGTTCTTGCGGGTGCGGGCGAGCGCGAGCGCCTGCTTTCCGTCGATGTGCGTCTTGCCGGCGCGCAGGCGCAGGGTGTAGCCGCCGCGCGCGTAGCCGCCGTTGATCTTCGATACGACGCAGCCGCCCTTGTACGTGATCCCGCCCATCGCGTCGATCAGCTGCGGGAAGTCCTCGAAGCTGACGATCATCACGTGGTTGATGTCGACGCCGGTGTAGGCCTCGATCGTCCGCACCGCGAGCGCCGTGCCGCCGATCGAGTAGGCGGCGTTGATCTTCTGGCGCCCCGCGCCGGGGATGTCGACGATCGTGTCGCGCGCGATCGACAGGCGGCTGTTGGCGCCGCCGCCGACGCGCATGAGCAGGATCGAGTCCGAGCGCCCGTTGCCGGTCGTCTGTGCTCCGGGCTCGACGAGCGCGCCGTTGCGCACGTCGGAGCCCAGCACGAGGATGTTGTTCCCCGACGTCGCCGGATAGCCGGCGCCGCCGAGCAGGTGGTTGGCGTCGGAGACCTTGCCCTGCTGGATCTGCGCGCTGACGAGGAACACGAGCACCGACAGCGCGATCCAGCCGAAGAACGCGAGCAGCAGCCAGCGGATGACGCGGCCCTTGCGCAAGCCGCGCCGCCGCCCGCCGCCACCGTCGGCCATCTGCGGAAGGATCCGCCGCCGCCCGCCCGGCTGATCGCCGCCGCCTGCGTCGCCGGCGGGGCGCTGGGCGCCGCCGCGCAGGCGGGCCAGCTCATCGCGATCACCGCCCCCGCGCTTGGGGAGCAACGGCTTGCGCGAGCGATAGACGCGGTACTCCGGCGCCCCCTTGGGGTCTGCGCCTGGATCGTCGGGTGGCGTCATGCAGCCCTGTATGGTGGCCGATCGTGGCGACCGGCTGTGTGATCGGGGTCGACCTCGGTGGCACGAAGCTCCTCGCCGGCGCGGTAGATCCGGCCTTGAACGTCCACCACCGTGCGACGCGGCCGGCGCGTGCGCGCGACCACCACGCCGTGCTCGACACGGTCGTCTCGGCGGTCGGCGAGGTGCGCGACGCGATCGAGGGCGGCTCGGGCAGCGTCGAGGCCATCGGGATCGGGATTCCCGCCCTGATCGACACCGAACGCGGCGTCGCTGTGATGTCCACGCACCTGCCGCTGGCCGGCGTCCCGTTCGCCGCCCTGCTCACCGAGCGGATCGGCCTGCCGGTGTTCCTCGACAACGACGCCAACGCCGCGCTGCTCGCCGAGTGGCGCTTCGGGGCGGCGCGCGGCGCGTCCGACGCCGCGCTGCTGACGATCGGCACCGGGATCGGCGGCGGGCTCGTCGTCGGCGGCGCGCTGCAGCGCGGCAGCCAGGGCGCGGGCGCCGAGCTCGGCCACATGGTCGTGCAGGCCGATGGCCCGCGCTGCAACGGCAACTGCCCCAACCGCGGCTGCCTGGAAGCGGTCTGCTCGGGCACGGCGCTGGCGCGCGAGGCGCGGCGGCTGGCCGGGGAACGCCCGCAGTCCGGGCTCGGAGAAGCGCTCGCCGCCGGCCGCGAGATCAGCGGCCCGCTCGTCACCGAGCTCGCCCACGACGGCGACGCGGCGGCGATCGACGCGCTGGCGGTCATCGGCCGCTGGCTCGGCGTCGGCATCGGCAACCTCGTGAACATGCTCAACCCCGACGTCGTCGTCGTCGGCGGTGGCGTGATCGCGGCCGGCGAGCTGCTGCTCGCGCCGGCCCGGGCCGTCGTGCAGGAGCGCGCGCTGTCGCCGTCCAAGGGGCACGTCCGGATCCTGCCCGCGCGCTTCGGTGCCGAGTCGGGCATGCTCGGCGCCGCGACGCTCGCCTTCGACGGGCTCGGGACACCGGCACCATGATCAAGGGGAACCAGTGACCACGACCACGACCGGCCGCCTGATCGTCTGTCCGACACCGATCGGCAACCTCGAGGACATCACGCTGCGCGTGCTCAGCGCGCTGCGCGAGGCCGACGTCGTCGCGTGCGAGGACACGCGCCGCACGCGCGTGCTGCTCGAGCGCTACGGCGTGTCGGCGAAGCTCGTCAGCTACCACGAGCACAACGAGCTGCCGCGCGCGACGCAACTCGTCGAACGGATGGGCAAGGGCGACGTCGTCGCGCTGGTCTCCGACGCGGGCATGCCGCTCGTCAGCGACCCGGGCTTCGTGCTCGTGCGTGCCTGCGTCGCAGCCGGTCTCGCCGTCGAGGTCCTGCCGGGGCCGAGCGCCGCGCTGTCGGCCCTCGTGGCGAGCGCCCTGCCGTCCGATACCTGGCGCTTCGTCGGCTACCTGCCGCGCAAGCGCGGCGAGCTGGGCGCGCTGTTGGGCGGGACCGAAACGGTCGTCGCGTTCGAGTCGCCCAACCGCGTCGCGGCGTCGCTGGCGGTGATTGCGGCGGGCGATCCGCAGCGGCCGGTCGTGGTCTGCCGCGAGCTGACGAAGATCCACGAGGAGATCGTGCGCGGGACGGCCGGCGAGCTGGCCGAACGCTACGCCCAGGCGCCGCCGCGCGGTGAGGTCGTGCTCGTGATCGGCGGTGCCGCGGTGAGCGTGCCCGAGCTCGCGCCGGCGCTCGCCGCGCTGCGCAAGCTCGTCGCCGCGGGCGCCAAGCCGCGGGCCGCGAGCTCGGTGGTGGCCTCGCTGACGGGGGTGAAGGCCAACGCGCTGTACCGGGCGCTGATGGAGGACGACACGCGGGAGTGACGGGTTGGACGCGCCCGTGGGACCGGGGGCGGCGGAACTGGTCGTGCCGCGCGACCCCGTCGGGTGGCCGCGGCGGGTGGCTGCTAGGTACCCTGCGTGCGTGTCCGGAGAATGGCTTGGCACCGACGTCCCGCTGCATGCGCATCGCCAGCGCCCGGTGGGGATGGGCCTGCACATCTGCGCCGTCGTGCAGGGCGGACTCGGTTCCTCCAGCGAGCACGTGGAGGTCGTCAACGACGGCGCTGAGCCGGTGACCGTCACGGGGTTTGAGCTGACGGACTGTGCCCGGCAGGACCACGAGCTCGTCTACTCCTTTCCGGAGGGCGAGCTCGCCGCCGGCCAGACCGCCTACGTCTACAGCGGCGAGGGCACGAGCCATCTCACGCGCAGCGGCGACCTGATCCTGTACGCCGGTCGGAAGGCTCGCGTCTGGAGGGACGAGTCGCATGTCGCATACCTGCGCCGCCCAGACGGCAAGATCATCGACACGATGCACGCCGGGCGCCCGCCGCGGCACCCCGATGGCCACGAGTGATCCGGCTCTACCGCGCGCCGTTCTCGACGAACGCCGAGCGCGTCGCCCTCGCGCTCGCCCACAAGCAGCTCGAGGTCGAGTCGGTGTGGATCTCCTACGAGGACCGCTCGCCGGTCGAGCGCGTCAGCGGACAGTCGCTCGTGCCGGTGCTCGAGTTCGAGGACGGTGCGGTCGCGTTTGACTCGATGCAGATCGTGCGCGTGCTCGAGGAGCGCTTCCCCGCCGCGCCGCTGTATCCGGCGGGATTCGCGGGCCGCGCGCAGATGGTGCATTTCGTCGACTGGTTCAACGACGTCTGGAAGGTCGCGCCGAACGCGATCGAGGCCGAGATCTCCGCGCCGGAGCCCGACGTCGCGCGCGTCGACGCGCTGGCCGGCGCGATGGCCGCCGCGCTGGATCGGTTCGAGGCGATGCTCGACGGCCGCGAGTGCTCGGGGACGAGCTCTCGGCGGCGGACTGCTGCGCGTACCCGTTCCTGAAGTACGCGGCGTGGCGCGATCCCGCCGACGACGAGCGCTTTCACCGCGTGCTTGACGGCTACCAGCAACTCGGCGACGACCATCCGCGGCTGGCGGCCTGGATCGCGCGGATCGACGAGCGCCCGCGCGTGTGAGCGGCCGGCTGGCGCGGGCGCCGTCGGGGTAGGGTCGGGGTCATGGACGCCTACCTGGCCGTCGTGAGCAAGCGCGAGGTGCGTGAGTACGCCGACCGGGCGCTGGACGGCGATGCGGAGCGCCGGATCCTCGAGGCCGGTCGGTTGGCGGGCTCGTCGAAGAACCGTCAGGCGCGCCGCTTCGTCGTCGTGCGTGACGACGGGGTGCGCGAGGAGGTCGCCTCGTCCGTGTACGCCGGCGACAACGTGCGCGGCGCCGCGCTCGTCGTGGCGATCGTCGTCGGCCGCAAGGGCCCGACCGCCTTCGATGCCGGCCGCGCGGCGCAGAACATGATGCTCGCGGCCTCCAACGATGGCGTCGGCTCGTGCCCGAATGGGATTGCCGACGCGGAGCGCCTGCGCGAGGCGCTCGAGCACGGCGAGGACGAGTCGGTCGCAACCGTGCTGACCTTCGGCTATCCCGCCGCGCGGCGGCGCGCCCCGGAGTCACAGTCGCCGGAGGACTGGGCTCGCAGCGCCGACCGGCGCCCATTCGGGGAGATCGTCCAGGAGAAGTAGCTCGCGGGCGGCGCGGTGGGATGAGGCCGACCCGCGCCGTCGCGGCCCGCCTGCCTCGTGTCGAGAAAGGTGCTCATGGCGCCCCTTCTTCGACACAACCATGTCTGGCGACGGTGCGCGGTCGGCGGGCGGTCGAAATGTGAGAATGCCCGCGCGGATCTGTGACGAAAGACGCGCGCCGGGTCGCGCGCGGCGGATCTGGTCCTAGCGTCGCGAGGGTGCGCTCGCTGCCGCTCGTCATCGTCGTCGCGCTGCTGCTCGCCGGTCTTGCGACCAGCGCCTCCTCGGCGCTCGCGCGCGGCTGGCTGCGCCCGGTCGACGGCCCGCTGTTGCGGCCGTTCGCGGTCGGCGCGGACCGCTTCGCCGCGGGCCAGCATCGCGGTGCGGATCTCGGCGCGCCGGCCGGCGCGCGCGTGCGTGCGGCGTGCGGGGGGCGCGTGACGTTTGCCGGCCGCGTGCCGGGCGG
>JBBSQG010000112.1:0-8383 GCA_038258125.1 Solirubrobacterales bacterium | reverse complement strand
TCGCCTGCGCCGGCGCCTACGACGGCATGGTCGACGCGCCGCACCTGTCGCTCGCCGCGGCGGTGCTGGCGGCGGCGGCCGGGGCGCGCGTCGTCGTGCACTGCGGCTCGCGGATCGGCCCCAAGCGCGGCACGACGCCGGCCGACGTGCTCGTCGCGCTGGGCGGCCCGCTGCGCCCCAAGCCCGCCGAATCGCTGGCGATGCTCGAACGCGCCGACGTCGCGCTCGTGCACGCGAGCGCGGCGATCCCGGGCTGGGACGCGCTCGCGGGCATCCGCGACGAGATTGGCCTGCGCGGTCCGCTGCACACCGCCGAGAAGCTCGTCGACCACCTCGGCGCCACGTGCTTCGTCGTCGGTCACACCCACAGCTCCTACCGCGAGCGGATTCTCGGCGCGCTGGATCTGCTCGGCGCGCAGCGGGCGGTCGCCGTCCGCGGCACGGAGGGCGGTGACGTCCTGCGCGTCAGCCGTCCGGCGGCGGCCGACGCCAGCGGACCGCTGGACATCGCGGAGTCGCCCGGCATCGTGCTGCGCGGCGACGCCGACCCGCAGGTCTCCGCCGAGTTGACGCGCGCGATCGCGGCGGGCGAGGAGCACGGTGTCGCGGCCCACACGGCGCAGCTCAGCGCGGGCGTGCGGCTGTACGCCGCCGGTCGCTGCGACAGCGTCGGCGCCGGCGCGGCGCTCGCCGCGGCGGCCGTCGCCGACGGACGGGCGGCGGCGACGCTCGAAGCGCTGCTGGCGACGTAGTAGACCCGTCCGCAAGTTCTGCGGGGTTTCCGGGCGACCGATCCGTGCCTGACGGGCGCCGGCGCCCGCCCATGTGCCACCAGCACGAAGGCGGGACACCGTCGACCCGTCAGATCACGGCCGGTCATCCCGCAAGACCTCGCAGAACTTCCGGCCGCGTCCACTAGCGGCGGCTACGGCGGGGACTGCGCGCCGTCGACGCTGTCGAGGTAGGCGCGGGCGACCCGCTTGGGAGCGCGGTCCAGCCATGCCTCGACGATCAGCTCCTCGAGCTCGTCGAGCGCGATCCGCTCCAGGAGCACGAGCACGGCGGGATAGCCGTCGAAGTGCGGGGTCGTGAAGAAGACGGCCGGATCGGAGGCCAGCAGCGCCTCCTTGACGCCGAGGTGCTCGACGCGCACGCCGAGGATCGGCCCGTCCGGCGCGGCGTCGCCGAGCGCCTTGCGGTCGGTTCCGCGCAGCGGGCGCTCCCAGACGAAGTGCCTGTCGCGCACGCGCCAGGCGGCGGTCCCGCGCGACGTGCGCTCGGTGACCTCGGGCAGCGCGAGGGCGATCCGTCGGACATCGTCCCAGCTGGCCATCGTGCGCAGGCTACCGGCGCGGGCTGTGCTGTCGCGCGACGTCTGGTGTTGCCGCCGGCGAACGGCAGCATTGAGAAGGGTGAGTCGGTGCGGTGGCTGCGGACGGGCCACCACGCCGGCCATGGCGCAACCGTCCTCCGCCGAACCGCTCACGCCGGGCTCGGCTCGCGCTCCACCTGCGCTGAGTACTCGCCCCGCCGCGCGGCGCCGGTGCCTTGGGCGCGGTGGCGGTACTGCGCCTGCGCGGCATCCCGAGTGCCGTTCTCGCCGGCCCAGGTCGTCAGTGCGGCCGCCTGCAGCCCACGACCGTAGGAGAAGCTGATCTCCCAGGGCTGGGGCGCCATCCGGTTCATGAGGTTCAGGCGCGTCGTCGCGGGCTCGTCGTCCTGGCCGCCGGAGAGGAACACGATCCCGGGCACGGCGGCGGGACCGTGGCGACGCAGGGTGCGCAGCGTGCGCTCGGCGACCTCTTCGTCGGAGGGCTGCTCGGGACGTTCGTAACCCGCGAGGACCATGTTCGGCTTCAGCAGCATGCCCTCCAGCAGGACGCGCTGCCTGCGCAGCTCTGTGAACACCGCCGCCTGCGCGGCGGCCGTGACCGCCTCGGCGCGGTCGATCGTGTGATCGCCGTCCATCAGCACCTCGGGCTCGACGATCGGCACGAGCCCGGCCTCCTGGCAGAGCGCCGCGTAGCGAGCCAGCGCGTGGGCGTTGACGTGCAGGCAGTAGTCGGTCGGCAGGCCGTCGCCGATCGCGATCACCGCCCGCCACTTGGCAAACCGCGCGCCGCCGTCGTAGTAGTCGGCGAGGCGCTCGCGCAGCCCGTCCAGGCCCTCGGTGACCTTCTCGTCGGGGGAGCCGGCCAGTGGCTTGGCGCCCGTGTCGACCTTGATGCCGCAGATCACGCCCTGCTGCTCAAGCAGGCGCGGGAACGGCGTGCCGTCGCTCGTCGCCTGATGGAACGTCTCGTCGTAGAGGATGACCCCGCTGATGTGCTCGGCGGCGCCCTCCGTCGTGAACAGCAGCTCGCGCAGCGCGCGGCGCATCTCCTCGTTGGCGTCGACGCCCGCGGCCTTCAGGCGCTTGTCCATGGTGCCGTTGCTCTCGTCGGCGGCGAGGATGCCCTTGCCCTCGGCGACCAGCGCGGCCGCCGTCTTTCGAAGCTCGTCAGACATAGTTCCTGCGTGCCCGCTCAGCGAGGATGGAAACGCACATCCATTAGCGTGGCAGGCGATATGGCGGTCTCGATCCACGAAGCGCGCGCCGCCGTGCTGGAGCACGCCCACGTGCTCGACGCCGAGGACGTCTTCCTCGACGAGGCGCTGGGGCGCGCGATCGCCGTCGATGCGAGTGCCCCCAACGACGTGCCGCCGTTCGCGGCCTCGGCGATGGACGGCTTCGCGATCCGCGCGTCGGACACCCTCGACGGCTCCGCCACGCTCGAGGTCATCGGCGAGGCGAAGGCCGGCACCGGCGCCGGCGTGACGGTGCAGCGCGGCACCGCGGTGCGGATCTCGACCGGCGCGCCGGTGCCCGACGGCGCCGATGCGATCGCCCCGCAGGAGCTGACGACGACAAATGGGACGACGGTCACGATCGACGGCCAGATCCGGCTCGGCTACCACGTCCGCCCGCCCGGCGAGGACATCTGCGCCGGCGAGCTCGTCGTTCCGGCCGGCTCGCTGCTCGGCCCGGCCGAGCTCGGCGTGCTGGCCTCGATGAACATCCCGCGTCCGAGCGTCGTGCGGCGCCCGCGCGTGGCGATCGCCGGCACCGGCGACGAGCTGACCGATCCCGGCAAGCCGCTGCGACCGGGGGCGATCCGCGACTCCAACGGACCCGCCCTGGGCGGGGCCGTGCACCGCGCCGGCGGCGAGCTCGTGACCCGCGTGCGCGTGGGCGACGACCTCGAGGCGACCGTCTCCGTGCTCGGAGCTGCGCTGCGCGATGTCGACATCCTGATCACGACCGGCGGCGTCTCCGTCGGCCCGCACGACCACGTCCGTCCGGCGCTCAAGCGCCTGGGCTACCGCGAGGTGTTCGCCGGCGTCAAGCTCAAGCCGGGCCGCCCGACGACGTTCGCCGTCGGCGACGAAGGCACGCTCGTCTTCGCCCTGCCCGGCAACCCCGTCTCGGCGCTGATGGCCTTCCGCCTCTTCGTCGTGCCGGCGCTGGATGCGATGCTCGGACGCAGCGGCGAGCACCACCCGCTCAAGGCGACGGCCGACGAGGCGCTGGAGGGAGCGGTCGGCCGCACGACGGTGATCCGCTGCCGCACGACCCTGCAGGACGACGGCTGGCACGTGCGACCCACGGCATCGCAGGAGTCGCACATCCTCACCTCGATGCTCAACGTCGACGCGCTCGCGCTCGTCCCCGAGGACCGCGACGGGATCGAAGCCGGCGAGGCGGTCGAGATCGAGTTCGTCGGCTGACGCCCGATCGCCGTGTGCCGCTTCGCGCCGGGTCGACATAACCCCGTTGCTAAGCTCGAACCACGACTCATCGACGCCCGCAAATTGCGCTTTTCGTCGTCCCTGGCCCCGCCTGTGCGGGGTCGTTTTGTCCGCCACGACGCCTAGGATTCGCAAATGGAGATTGAGATCGGCCGCGGGAAGAAAGCCCGCCGCGCATACGGCTTCGACGACATCGCGATCGTCCCCTCCCGGCGTACGCGGGACCCCGACGACGTGGACATCTCGTGGAAGCTCGGCGACTATCGCTTCGACCTGCCGCTGCTCGCGTCGGCGATGGACGGCGTCGTCTCGCCGACCACGGCAGGCATCATCGGCAAGCTCGGCGGTCTGGCCGTGCTCAACCTCGAGGGGATCTTCACGCGCTACGAGGACGCCGAGCAGCAGCTCGAGCGGATCACCCAGCTGCCGAAGGAAGCGGCGACGCGCGCGATGCAGGAGATCTACGACGCGCCGATCGTCCCCGAGCTGATCAGGCAGCGGATCGCGGAGATCAAGGAGCAGGGCGTCGTCGTCGCGGCGGCGCTCACACCGCAGCGGATTCGGCGGTACTACGAGCTCGCGCTGGACGCCGGCCTGGACATCCTCGTGATCCAGGGCACGGTCGTGTCCGCCGAGCACGTCTCCAGCGACGAGGCGCGCCCGCCGCTGAATCTCAAGGAGTTCATCCGCGAGGTGCCGTTGCCGGTCGTCGTCGGCGGCTGCGCGAGCTACCACACGGCCCTGCACCTCATGCGCACCGGCGCCGCCGGCGTGCTCGTCGGCGTCGGCCCCGGAGCGGCCTGCACGCCGCGCGGCGTGCTCGGCATCGGCGTCCCGCAGGCGACCGCGATCGCCGATGTCGCGGGTGCCCGCTCGCAGAACATGCTCGAGACCGGCGAGTACTGCCAGGTCATCGCCGACGGCGGGATGCGCAACGGCGGCGACGTCTCCAAGGCGATCGCCTGCGGCGCCGATGCGGTGATGATCGGCTCGCCGCTGGCGCGCGCCTATGAGGCACCCGGCCGCGGCTACCACTGGGGGATGGCGACGTTCCATCCCACGCTGCCGCGCGGCGCGCGCGTCAAGACCGTGCAGAACGGCACCGTCGAGGAGATCCTCACCGGCCCCGCGCACGAGAACGACGGCACGTTCAACCTCATGGGCGGCCTGCGCACGTCGATGGCCACCTGCGGATACAAGGACATCGCGGAGTTCAACCGCGCCGAGCTGATGATCGCGCCCGCGCTGCAGACCGAGGGAAAGCAGCTGCAGACCGCGCAGGGCATCGGCATGGGCGCGCGCGGTTCGGCCGCGGCGGCGCCATCGGAGATCCCCAACGGCAACGGGATCCATCAGGAGCCGGCGCTGGCCGACGTATGACGGACGGCCTCGTCACCTCGGCGACGGCAGCGACCGAGCTCGTCGAGGAAGACGTTCGCGAGGTCACCGCGCCGCGCGCAGTCGACGAGGTCGTCGTGCTCGACTACGGGGGCCAGTACTCCCAGCTGATCGCGCGCCGCGTGCGCGAGCTGGGCGTCTACAGCGAGCTGCTGCCCCATCACGTCGGCGCCGAGGAGGTCCGCAAGCGCAAGCCGAAGGGCCTCATCCTCTCCGGCGGCCCGGCCTCGGTCTACGCGCCGGGCGCGCCACGCCTGGATCGTGAGCTGCTCGAGCTCGGCATTCCGGTGCTGGGCATCTGCTACGGCATGCAGCTGCTCGCAGTGGCGCTCGGCGGCAAGGTCGAGGGCGCCGAGGTGGGCGAGTTCGGCCGTTCGGAGCTCACCGTGCGCGAGCCCGGACGCCTGTTCGCCGGGCTTCCGGCCGACCAGACCTGCTGGATGTCGCACCGCGACACGGTGTTCGCGCCGCCGCCGGGCTTCACCGCGCTGGCCTCCTCGACGGCCTCGCCGGTCGCCGCGCTGGAGTCCGTCGAGCAGGGCATCTACGGCATCCAGTTTCATCCCGAGGTCGTCCACACGCCGTACGGCCAGACGATCCTCGAGCGCTTCCTGACCGAGATCTGTGAGGCCGACCGCACGTGGTCGCCGGAGAGCATCGTCTCCGAGCAGATCGCCCGCATCCGCGCGCAGGTCGGCGGCGGCAAGGTCATCTGCGGTCTGTCCGGTGGCGTGGACTCAAGCGTCGCGGCGTTGCTCGTGCACCGCGCGGTCGGCGACCAGTTGACCTGCGTGTTCGTCGATCACGGGCTCATGCGCAAGAACGAGGGCGAGCAGGTCGTCGCCGCGTTCCGCGACTACTTCAAGGTCCCGCTCGTGGCGGTCGATGCCGAGGCCCGCTTCCTGGAGCGGCTGAAGGGCGTCACCGATCCCGAGACGAAGCGCAAGGCGATCGGGGCGGAGTTCATCCGCGTCTTCGAGGAGGAGGCGGTGAAGCTCGGCGACGCGAAGTACCTCGTCCAGGGCACGCTGTACTCCGACGTGATCGAGTCCGGCGGTGGCACGGGTGCGGCGACGATCAAGTCCCATCACAACGTCGGCGGGCTGCCCGACGACCTGCAGTTCGAGCTCGTCGAGCCGCTGCGCGCGCTGTTCAAGGACGAGGTTCGCGCCGTCGGCGCCGAGCTGGGGATGCCCGAGCGGCTCGTCTGGCGCCAGCCGTTCCCGGGTCCCGGCCTGGCGATCCGGATCGTCGGCGGCGAGGCGACGCGCGAGCGCCTGGACCTGCTGCGCGAGTGCGACTACGTCCTGCAGGACGAGATCCGCAAGGCCGGCCTGTACCGCGACCTGTGGCAGTCCTTCTGCGTGCTGCCCGACATCCGCACGGTCGGCGTGCAGGGCGATGAGCGCACGTACGGCAGCGTCGTCGTGATCCGCGCGGTGACCTCCGACGACGCGATGACCGCCGACTGGGCGCGCCTGCCCTACGACCTGCTCGAGCAGATCGCCTCGCGGATGATCAACGAGCTGCGCGACGTCAACCGCGTCGTGCTGGACATCACGTCCAAGCCGCCGGGCACGATCGAGTGGGAGTAGCCGCGCCCTAAGAGCGTGGGCGCCGTGCACGACCACGGGATCGCCGATCTGCACACGGCCCGGATCGCCTGGTGGTCGGACGGCGAGAGCGCAGACCAGCCGCTCGTGCTTGTCCACGCCGGTGTCGCCGATCACCGTATGTGGGACGCGATCGTGGCGCCGCTCGCCGTACATCGCCGCATCGTGCGCTACGACATGCGCGGCTTCGGCGAGACCCGCTCGGCGCCGGGATCGTTCGCCGCGGCGCGCGACCTCGCCCGCCTGCTCGACGCGCTCGGGATCGCCCGCGCACACGTCGTCGGCGCGTCGTTCGGCGGTCTCGTCGCGCTCGAGCTGGCAGCCACCGCTCCGGCGCGCGTGGCGTCGCTCGTGCTGCTCGCGCCCGCGCTGCCCGACATCGAGCCCTCGCCGGAGCTGCTCGCCTTCGCCGAGGCCGAGGAGCAGGCGATCCGCGTCGAGCAGATCGACGACGCGGTCGAGATCAACGTGCGCATGTGGGCGGGGGAGAGCGATGCGCAGGTGCGCGCGCTCGTCGCCGACATGCAGCGCGCCGCGTTCGAGCTGCAGCTGCGAGAGCGCGCCGAGCCCGAGGAACTCGCACCGCCGGTCTCCGAGCGCCTGCCCCAGATCACCGTCCCGACGACGATCGCGATCGGCGACCGCGACGTCGTCGATTTCAAGCAGATCGCCCAGCGGCTGCGGCGCGACCTGCCCGACGCCGCCCTGCACGAGATCGCCGGCGCCGGCCACCTGATCGCGCTCGATCAGCCTGCCGCGGTGACGCAACTCGTCCTGCGCCACCTCGCGCAGCTCACGACGTGAGGCGATGCCTGCCCGGTGGTCTCGATGTCGTCCTCCGCCCAGGTGGAGCGCGACGTAGCGCCGTCAGGCCTGTACTGGCTGGACGATCCGGTGGCGGCGCACGAGCAGCCAGGTCAGCCACAGCCCGATGCCGAACAGCGGCAGCCCCATGCCGGTCTTGACGACGCCGAGCACGACGACGCTGCCCGCGAGATAGAGCGGCAGCTGGACGAGCAGGCGAAACGCGAAGAGGCCGGCCCACAGCCACGAGGCGCGCACGAAGGCGCGCACGCGCAGCGGATCCTTGCGCCACTCGCTGCCCTCGCCGTCGAGGTTGGCGACGATCATCCCGACGAGTGGCCGCTTGATGGCGATCGAGATGAGAAAGGCCGATGCGTAGGCGGCGTTGGCCAGCAGCCCCGGCAAGAAGAAGTTCTCCGCGCGGCCGCTGCGCGTGGCGATGAACGCCGCGAACGCGACGCCGACGAGACCCGACAGCGCGTGGACTGGCGACTGGCGGCGCAAGAGCCGCGCCACGGTGAGCACGAGCGCGAGGGCCACCGCAACCCCGGCGGCGACGTTCGTATCCGAGCCCGAGGCGGTGTAGGCGACGACGAACGCGACGGCGGGCGTCGACGTCTCGGCCATGCCGAGCGGGCCGCCGATCGCGTCCTTGAGGTTCGGCGGCGGCGCCGTCGGCGCGTCCGTGCGGTGCTCGCTCATGCCCTGATGATGTCGCACCCGGCGTGCGGCCTCGGCATCAGCGCCGCGCGCGCAGGGCGCCGGGACCGAGCAGCGCG
>JBBSQG010000111.1:0-8395 GCA_038258125.1 Solirubrobacterales bacterium | reverse complement strand
GGCGGGTCCCCCCACGTTTAATATCAGGGGTCTGGGGGGGGGGGACCCACGCCGGGTGGCCCCCGCCGCCAAGCTCGCTCGAGCGTCGTCAGCCGCGCCCTCAGAGGCCAACGGCCGCGAAACGTGTCAGACGGCGAGCGCCGCCGGCCCGAGCACCTGCTCGAGCTCGGCGCGCAACGTCGGCGTCGGCGCCACCTTGTAGGAAGGGCCGAGCTTGAGCGTGCGCGGGTCGCCGGAGGTCATCTGCACCTCCAGCAGCACCTCGCACTCGCCCGGGTAGCTCGCCAAAAGGCTCTTGAGGTCGTCGATGATCGATGCCTGCAGGCACGCGGCGTCGCGGATGTGGACGTGCAGCGGCGCGGGCCCGACCTTGCGCGTCACCGCGATCAGCTTGGCCTCTTCGATCTCCTCCGGCGTCGGTTCGAACGGCTCGACGGTCTGGACGACGAGGCAGGTCTTGTCGGCGTCCTTGTGGTCGACCCGACCGCGCACGATGACGACCGAGTCGACGCCGAGCGCCCCTTCGTACTCGGCCAGCGCCTTGCCGAAGACGAGGATCTCGACCGAGCCCTGGAGGTCGTCGAGGGTCGCGAACATCATGTGGTCGCCGCTGCGGGTGCGGATCTTCTTGGCCGCGGTGATGATGCCGCCGGCGTTGACCCAGTCCTTGTCCTTGCGCTCGGCCAGTTCGGCGAGCGGGCAGTCGACGCGCTGGCGCAGCGCCTCGCGCACCTGCTTGAGCGGGTGCGCGGAGATGAACAGGCCGATCGCCTCCTTCTCGATCGCCAGCAGCTCGGGCTGCTCGAACTCCTCGGTCGGGATCGGCGGGTGCTGGGGCGCCGCGAACGCCGCCGCCGCACCACTGGAGTCCTCGCCGCCACCGCCCCAGTCAAAGCCGTCGAAGATCGAGCCCTGGCCGATCTCGAGATCCTGCTGGACCTTCTGGCCGGCGCCCTGGGCCTGCTCGAGCACGCTGAGCATGCCCTTGCGCGACGCGCCGGTGGAGCCGAACGCGCCGCACTTGATGAGCGCCTCGATCGCCTTCTTGTTCACCGCGCGGGCGTCGACGCGGGCGCAGAAGTCCCACAGCGAACCGAACGGGCCGCCCTCCTCGCGCGCGGCCTTGATCGCCTCCACCGCGGCGTAGCCGACGCCCTTGACGGCATCCAGGCCGAAGCGGATGTTGCCCTCGAAGACGACGAAGTCGTGGTCGGAGACGTTGACGTCGGGCGGCAGGATCTCGATCCCCATCTGCTCGGCCTGGGTCGCGAAGAACGGGACCTTGTCCTTCGTCGACATGACCGAGCTGATCAGGGCCGCCATGTACTCGGCGGGGAAGTTCGCCTTCAGCCAGGCGGTGCGGTAGGCGATCAGCCCGTAGCAGGCGGCGTGGGAGTTGTGCGAGACGATCCCGTTCGCCAGGAAGTTCAACGGCCCGTCTGCGCACATCTCGACGTCGTAGGTGCTCTCGTAGCCGAGCGGCTCGATCGCGACGACCCGGTCGCCGTTTTCGGCGTGAGCGGTTGCCATGTGGCGTTCGACGCGGAACCGGAAATCCTCCGGCGTGACGACGACGTACGGCAGGTCGTCGTACTTGCGCGCAAAGTACTCAGGCGCGCGGTCCATCCCGTCCATCTCCCAGTACACGCCATCGAAATAGAAGTCGCACATGCGCCCGTTGGAGAGCGACTTGTGCATCTCGAACTCGATGCCCGAATCGACGAGCCATTCGCACATCTCGCGCTCGGGCCAACTCGCGCACCACATGCCATTTGAAGCGATCGAGCAATGGCCGTACCCGGGGCCGGTGTCGTACGCCTGCGGAACCGCAGCGGATGAGCGTGCCATCTGGCGAGGGCGCCGCTCTGGATCATTCGCCCACAGCCACTTGACCCGCTCGTGCATCGCGGCGGTGCCGGCGCGGGTCATATCGGGATACAGCGAAGGCATCCGTCGCATGTGCGCGGCTTTCTCCTCATGCGGTCGGGCAGCGTGATAGGCGCGCATCCGTGGGGCGGCCCGGCGGTCCCACTCCGCGCGCTCCGCGCTATGGGCGAGCTTCCGCATCGTCTCGCGACGCGCCGCGCGCTGCTGATCGCTGATCATCGGAGTTGTGATGAGCTCGGTCGCGCCCACATCCATGTCCGCCACCGGCAGGTAACCCTCGGTCGTGAGGAACCGATGCTCAGCGGTCGCGCGCACCTGCCGGCCGCTCTCGCAGCGCAACTGGTAGACAAACTTGCGGCCAGTCTTGACGATCCGCTGCACCTTGTGCGGTCGGACCTGGCCGTCGGCCCACATCGACATGATCTCGGGCACCTGCAGCCGCGCCGCCGTCGAGAGGCGCATGCGCGTGCCGTCGGACACGATCACGCGGGTTTGTGCTGACAAGCACTTGTTGAACGAGTAGTCAGCGCTCTTCTCGTTCGTCATCCACAGCTGCTCGATGACGCGCTCGCTCGTGCCCGAGGCGCGGCAGCCGGCGACGAACTCCGGCTGCAGCTTGGCCATCGCGACGCGGTTCTTCTTGCCGATCGCCTTGCGCAGGTCGTCGGCCTTGGCGCCGCTGAAGCCGGCCAGGGTCTTGGCGATCTGCATCGCCTGCTCCTGGTACAGGATGACGCCCTTCGTCGTCTCGGTGATCGAGCGCAGGCGCTCGTCGGCGACGACGATCGTCTCGGGGTTGCGCTTTCCGCGCGCGTAGGCGGGGATCTGGTCCATCGCCCCCGGCCGGTACAGCGCGACGAGCGCGACGAGGTCGTCGAACTCGGTCGGGCGCACGTTGCGCAGCGCCTTCTGCATGCCCTCGGACTCGAACTGGAAGACACCGATCGAATCGCCGGACTGGAGCATCGCGTAGGTCGGCTCGTCGTCGAGCGGCAGGTTGGCCATGTCCGGCCGCACCCCGCTGGAGCGCTCGATGATGTCCAGCGCGTCCTCGATGACGTCGAGGTTGCGCAGCCCGAGGAAGTCCATCTTCAGCAGGCCGAGCTGCTCGACGGGCTTCATCGAGAACTGCGTGACGATGTTGAAGATCTTGTTGCCGTCGGCGTCGACCTGGTTGGAGTCGGCCAGCTGCAGCGGGACGATGTCGGTCAGAGGCCCCTCGGCGATGACGACCGCGGCGGCATGGATCGAGGAGTTGCGCACGATCCCCTCCAGGCCCTTGGCGACGTCGATGACCTGCTTGGCGATCGGATCGGAGTCGTAGGCCTTGCGCAGTTCCTGGCCGGGCGCCAAGCAGTCGTCAAACGACGGCGAGCGGCCCATGATCGGGTCCGGGATCAGCTTGGCGAGCCTGTCGCCGACGCCGTAGTCGTGCTCGAGCACACGCGCCGCGTCGCGCGTCGCCGCGCGCGGGAACATCTTGCCGAAGGTGACGATCTGCGCGACCGACTCGCGCCCGTACTTCTCGACGACGTAGCGCATGACCTGCGCGCGCCCGCGGACCGAGAAGTCGATGTCGATGTCCGGCATCGACACGCGCTCGGGATTGAGGAAGCGCTCGAACAGCAGGTCGTAGCGCAGCGGGTCGACGTCGGTGATCTGCAGGCAGTAGGCGACGATCGAGCCCGCCGCCGAGCCGCGGCCTGGGCCGACCGCGATCCCGCTGCGCTTCGCGTAGGCGATGAAGTCCCACACGATGAGGAAGTAGGCGTCAAAGCCCATCCGGTGGATGACCTCGAGCTCCATCTCCATCCGCTCGCGCGCGGCGCCCGAAGGCGGGTTGCCGTAGCGCGTGCGCAGCCCCTCTTCGACGCGGGCGCGCAGGTACGCGTGCTCGTCCTCGCCGTTGGGCGTCGGGTAGGCGGGGATGAGCTGCTTGTCGAGCTCGATCTCGACGTTGCAGCGCTCGGCGATCTCCAGCGTCGTGGCGATCGCCTCGGGCCATAGCGAGAAGGAGTCCGCCATCTCCTCGTTGGACTTCAGGAAGAACTCGTTCGTGTCGACCGTCATCTTCGGTGCCTTCAACGTCGACTTCGTCTGCACGCACAGCAGCGCCGTGTGGTGGTGGTAGTCCTCCTTGCGCAGGTAGTGCACGTCGGCGGTCCCGACGAGTGGCCGACCAAGCTCGCGGGCGATCTTCACGATCCCCTCGTTGGCCTGGTCCTGCTCGGGCAACCCGTTGCGCTGGACCTCGAAGTAGACGTCCTCGGGTCCGAAGACTCCCAGCAGGTCGTCGGCGTGAGCTCGCGCCTCGTCCTCGCGGCCGGAGATCAGCCGCTGGCAGAAGCGCGAGGCCAGACAGCCGGTCAGGGCGATGATCCCCTCGCTGTGCTTGGCGATGACGCCGAGGTCGAGCGTCGGCTTGCCGCGGTTCAGCCCCGCGAGGAAACCGGCGCTGGACAGCTTGACGAGATTGCGGTAGCCGACGTCGCTGGCCGCGATCAGCGTGAGGTGGTTGTGCTCGTGTCGGCCGCGCTTGGCCTGGTCGTCGACGAGGTAGATCTCACAGCCGAGGATCGGCTTGATGCCGTGCTTGCGAGCCGCCTGGAAATGCTCGATTGCGCCGTTCATCACACCGTGGTCGGTGAGCCCCAGGGCGGGCTGGCCGAACTCGGCGGCGCGCTTGGCGAGCGCCTCGATCTTGCATGCGCCGTCGAGCAGCGAGTACTCGGAGTGGACGTGCAGATGGGCGCAGGCGGGTGGCGTCACGGCCGTCGAGAATAGGTGCCGCAGCGGCGGAAGCCCGCGTCCGCGACAGCGCGTTCCCGCACATTGCGCAGATGACGTGCGGCGCGGGCGCGGTCGCCGCCGCCCGCGCTGCGGGGCGGCGCCGTAGCACCCTCAGGTCAGTGTCGATCGATCTAGTTGGAGTCGCGCTTGGCCGCCGCGACGACCGCCACGGTGGCGACCGCGCTGGCCACGAACGCCGCCGTTGCCATGCGGCGCGACGGGAGCATCTGCGTCACGCGACGGCGCGCGTACCAGCGCGCGCCCTGCCAGACGACGAATCCGAGCATCTTGTATCCCATGCGATACAGGCTACCCCCGGATTCACCGGCTACCCGTCGATCTTCCCGACTCAGACGTCCTCGGCCGGACCGGCGCCCGTCGGGTTGAGGTCCTCACGCAGCCGGTAGGCCATCCGAGACTGCAGCGACCACAGCTCGATGAAGCCCGGCGAGGCCTGCTGGGAGAACAGCCCGCCCGACTCGCCGAAGGAGGCCAGCGCCTGGTCGTAGACCGCATTCGGCGACTCGCGCGTGACGACGCGCGCCGAGCCCTTGTAGAGCTTGACGCCGATCGTCCCGCTGACCTGCTGGTTGACGCGATCCATGAACGCGTCGATGTCGCTGCGCAGCGGCTCCCACCACAGGCCGGCGTAGACGAGGTAGGCCCACTGGCGCTCGAGCGCCGGGGTGAACTGGTTTTGGTGAATCGTCCCCACGAGCTTCTCGAGCTCGGCGTGGGCGGGCAGGATGATCGCCGCCGCCGGCACCTCGTAGATGTCGCGCACCTTCAGGCCGACGATCCGGTCCTCGATGTGGTCGACGATCCCGACGCCGTGGCGGCAGCCGATCTCGGCGACGCGCTCGAGCAGCTCGACGAGTCCGAGGGGGTCGCCGTCGAGCGCGACGGGGACGCCGCGCTCGAACGTGATGCGGACGGTCTGCGGCTCGTCGGGCGCCCGCTCGGGTGGCGTGACGAGCTGGAAGACGTCGTCGTCGGGCGCGTGCGTCAGGTCCTCGATCCAGCGCCCCTCCGACGAGCGGCCCCACAGGTTGTCGTCGATCGAGTACGGCGTGACCTCGGTCCCGCCCTTGACGGGGATCCCGTGCTTGCGCGCGTACTCGATCTCCTCGTCGCGGCCCATCTGCCAGCCGCGCACCGGCGCGATGACCTTCAGCTCGGGCGCCAGCGTGGCGATCGTCGCCTCGATGCGGACCTGGTCGTTGCCCTTGCCGGTGCAGCCGTGGGCGATGGTGTCGCAGCCGGTGCGGCGCGCGTACTCGACGGCGAGCTTGGCGATGAGCGGGCGCCCGAGCGCGGTGAACAGCGGGTAGCCGCCTCCGTACAGGGCATTGGCCTTGATCGCCGGCAGGACGAAGTCGCGCGCGAACTCCTCGCGCGCGTCAACGGTGAAGCAGTCGACGGCGCCGATCCGCCGCGCCTTGCTCTCGATGACGTCGTAGTCCTCGCCGGGCTGGCCGAGGTTGACAGTCAGCGTGACGACCTCGGCCTCGTACTCGTCGGCGATCCACTTGAGCATGACGCTCGTGTCCAGACCGCCGGAATACAGCAGCAGGACACGCCCGACCTCGCTCGGATCGGCGAGATAGGAGGCGGTACGGGTGTGCGGTGTCTGGTTCGTCGTCTCAGCCATGGGGCGGGAAGCCTACGTAGTCGCGCTCGCGCACCGGCTACGGCCTGGAACCCAAGCGGGCAGAAAATGGTGACGAACGCCTCAAGATCAGCTAGCTTTCTGGTCCTGATCACGCAGTGGGCTCGCGTGAGGACGGATCCAATCAACCGCAGGGGGAATACCCACATGACCTTCGAGGCACGACGCTGCTTGCGCGGCGTAGGCGCGAGCCTTCTCGCGCTGGCCCTCATCATGATCGCGGCGGTGCCGATGGCGCGCGCCGACACGATCTACCCGGACAACGTGATCACAGGGACGGACTTCACGACCGGTCTATCCGGTTCGGGCGGTTCTGGCTGGACCGCCACGCGGACCGACTGCACACTCCTGCTCGGGCTGATCAACGTCAGCAACGACCCGGTCACCTGCAACGCGGACACGACGCACTCGGCCGGCATCGGCACGCCCCCCGGCTCCCTGCAGCAGGGCTACCAGCCTCCGGCCGACGGCCTCTCCCCCCTGCTCTTCAAGGCCACGACGCTCGCCACGAGCTCCACGTTCACGGTCGCCACCGGCGGCCCGACGACGTTCCAGTTCGACCGCCGTGCCGACGTCTTCGCGATCCTCGACGGCGACAGCCGCGCGACGTACACCTGGACGCTCTTCGACCAGACGGCGGGCACGCAGGCCGAGCTCTACAAGGAGGTCCTCAACGACTCCGACAACATCTTCGAGGGCCGCCTCAACGACCAGATGGCCGCGCTCGTCACGGGGCACGTCTACCACCTGGAGCTGAGCACGCTCTTCGACACCGCGATCCTCACCGTCGCGCTGCAGAAGACGATCGCGAACTTCGACAACATCCGCCTGCGCGTGAAGGACGGCACATCGACCTTCGGCGCGCCGACCGCCGTGACCGACGACGCCGACCCGATCGGCCTCACCAGCGCGACGCTGCGCGGGCGGACGAACGCCAACGGCGTGCCGAGCATGTACACCTTCCGCTACAGCGAGGACGAGGCGGCCGTCTCCAACGGCACGGCTCCGACGCTGGCCGGTCCGTTCTCCGCCGGCACCGGGACGACGTTCCAGGGGCGCACCCGCTTGGTCACGGGACTGACCGGATGCACGAAGTACTACTTCCGCATCGAGGCGACCAACTCGGAGGGCTCGGACACCGGCTCGACGCTGTCGTTCATGACCGCCTGCAAGCCGACCGTCGACACCCTGGCCGTCGTGTACGGCACGACGTCGGCGACGTTCCACAGCCGCGTCAACCCCAACAGCCTCGACACGAAGGTCTGGTATGAGTACGGGACGGTCGCCAGCGGCGCGTTCGGCTCGCAGATCCCGGCCTCCGGCGAGGAGATCGAGATCGGCGGCGGCTCCAAGCCCGTCTCGCCGAGCGCCTACCCGACCGACGGGTTGACGAAGGAAACCGCCTACCAGGTCCGCGCCGTGGCGGAGAACGCCGGCGGCCGCACCGAGGGTCCCGTCAAGACGTTCACGACCAACGGCGACGGCGCCCAGGGCCCGGTCGGTCCCCAGGGCCCGCAGGGCGGACTCGGTCCCCAGGGTCCGCAGGGTCCCGGCGGAGCGCAGGGCGTGCCCGGCCTGAACGGCGCTCAGGGTCTGCCCGGCCCGGCGGGCACGACGGGCTCGGGCGGCCCGGTTCTCGACCTCGACTCGTCGTCGAAGCTGGCGATGATCCGGATCGACGCCACGACGCTCACGGTGCCGCGCAAGGGCCGCTACCGCGGACGCGTGCGGGTGAAGATCTACTGCCGTTCGATCGCCGTCCGGACGTGCTCGGGCAGCATGAAGGTCCGCTCGACGAACAAGATCAACCCGGCGAGCTTCGGCTTCCCGTCGCGACCCAAGCGGCGCGTGACCTGGTCGACGGACACCGTCCAGCTCGATGTCCGCAAGATCGGCTTCGCGATCTTGAACTTCAGCCGCCAGCGCCTGTCGGTCCTGAGGCGCTCGAGTTCGGTCAAGTCGCAGGTCATCATCTCGGTGATCGACGCCGACAACAACCGCCAGAACGTGCGCAAGACGGTTCGGGTGAAGCTCGGCAAGTAGCGGCCG
>JBBSQG010000110.1:0-8433 GCA_038258125.1 Solirubrobacterales bacterium | reverse complement strand
CGTGTCGCAAGATGCGCGCGTTCGTCTTCAGCGAGCGCATCAGCGAGGTGACCGACGTCTTCGACCGCGAGCGCGACTTCCGCGCCGTGTCGGAGGCGATCGCCTCAGACGCCGGCGTCGCGGACATCAGCGGCTACACCGACTACGGACGCGTCTGGTCGGAGTTCCGCACGCTCGTCGAGGACGACCTGCATCCGCGCGCCACGGTCATCGTGCTCGGCGACGCGCGCACGAATGGGCGCGATCCGCGCGCCGACATCTTCGGCCAGATCGCCGCGCGCGCCGGGCGCACGTTCTGGCTGAACCCCGAGCCGCGCCTGTACTGGAACTACGGCGACTCGGTGATCGCCACCTACGAACAGCACTGCCAGGCGTTCGAATGCTGGACGACGACCCAGCTGGAGGACTTCGTCAAGGCGCTCACCCAGCCCGTGCGGGCGGCCTGACCCGCGCTGCGCTAGGAGCACTCGGCGTGAACCGGCGGGACCGTCTTGGACGCGATCTGCTCGTCGGTCGGCGCCAGCGCGATGCCGTTCTCGTCGACGAGCGGGTCGCCCAGGCCGTTCTCGGCGGCGAAGCGGCGCGCGTCCTTGCGCGCGGCCTTGGCGCTGCGGCGCTCGCGCAGCTTCGCCTCACGCGAGAGCTTTGCCATCGTGGTCTTCTTCTTGCCACTTGAGGCCATCTGTTCTCCTTCGTTGCGACGGGGGGACGCGCGTGGCGCTATATCAGCGCCATTGAATCGCTTGCATCCCCTCGGGCGAGCGAGCCGCCGCACCCGTCCGGCCAGTCTAGTGGGTCACGGACGGCCCGCTGGTAGGCGCGGCGGCGTAGCCCGCCGCATGCGCCGACCCGCGACCGGGCAGGACCGGACCCCGATGGACGAAGCCCGCATCACGAGCTACCGCGACGGACCGCTGCTCGTCCGCGGCGCCATCCGCCTCGAAGATCAGGACGGCAACCCGATCGAGACCGGCCGCGACGGGACGATCGCGCTGTGCCGCTGCGGCAAGTCGCGCATGCGGCCGTTCTGCGACGGCACGCACAAGATCGTGCGCTTCACCGCGCCCAGCGGGGCCGAGTCAGGTCGCGGCTGAGCCGGCCGACGACGCCAGCGCCGCGGACCCGGACGGCAGGGCGATCCGCAGCGAGCTGGCGCCGTCCTGCCAGGCGCCGAGCATCCGCCGCGCGACGCGGCCGTCGAGCGCCGCCAGCGTCGCGGCGCCCCACAGGATGTCGCGTGTCAGACGCGGCTGTTGGCGCGCCAGGCCGCCGGCGAGATCGACGGCGGCGATGTTCTCGTGGATCGCGTCGGCTGTCACGTGCTCTTCGAAGAACGCCGTTGCGCGCGGGGTGTCGAAGCCCAGGCGGCGCAGGCCGGCGGCGTAGCGGCGATTGGGCACCGAGGACTCCATCTCAAACAGCGCAAGGTGGCCGACGATCGCGCCACGCCAGCGCCGGTGCAGGCCGAAGAACGACATCAGGTTGACCGTCGCCAGCGTGCTGCCCGGCAGGTGGTCGACGTACGCGCCGTAGCGGGCGTCGAGCCCGAGCTCGTCCATCACGTCGGCGAACAGCCTGGCGTGGATGCGCTGCGGGTCGCCGTTGCCGTACTCGTCGGTTTGGATCTGCACGAGCGCGGCCTTCGGCGCACCGTGCAGGCGCGGCAGCGCCCAGGAGTGCGGATCGGCCTCCTTGAGCTGGTAGGCCGAGCGGTGCGCGACGAGCTCCAGCAGCTGCGCCAGCGTCGCCTCGCGCGCGATGTGGCGCGACAGCGAGGGGGCGTCGTCGGCCGCGGCGACGGCGCGCAGCGCGAGATCCATCTCCTCGGGCGTGTCCGGCGCGGGCGGGCGCGGGACCGATGCGGCGAGCGCGGCCTCGAACGCGGCTTCGAGGTCGCGCCGCAGCGCCAGCAGCGTCGGCTCCCACTCCCACTCGTCGGCGACGCCCGGCAGGCCGCGGTAGTGCAGCTCGTAGCAGCAGTACAGCGCGAGCTGGAGATCCTCGTCGGCGAGTGGGTCGGCGGGAGTCGCGAGCGCCGGCGTCATGAGTGGGTGGACCGGCTGCGTCAGTGCGGCCAGCAGTGCCGAGCTGATCTCCCCGCGGGGCTGAGGCAGGGCAAGCACGCACGCCACGTACCCCCTGCGCGGCCGCGGTGAACGCCGGCCGTCGGGCGGTAGGCTTGGCGGCAGTGAAACCAGGGGGGCTGGCGGCAGGCCGGCTGAGATAGCGCCCGCAAGCGGCTCTGACCCTTCGAACCTGTGGGGTAATGCCCGCGGAGGGAGCGATGCTGACGCGCACAGAGGCGCCCGAGGAGGCGCCACCACAGGTGCAGACCGGCCTCGGCTCGGTCTGCCTGCGCGACGTCACGAAGGCGTTCGCGGCGCGGCGGCGCGGCGCCGCGCCCGTCACCGCCCTGGACGGGGTCAGCCTCGACGCGCGCCCCGGTGAGATCGTCGCGGTCGTCGGACCCAGCGGCTGTGGCAAGACGACGCTGCTGGAGCTCGTCTGCGGGCTGACCGCGCCCGACGCCGGCACGGTGCGGGCCGACCCGGCCGCGCTGATGGCCCAGCGCGACCTGCTGCTGCCGTGGGCGAGCGCGGCCGACAATGCCGCGCTCGCGCTGCGCGTCGCGGGCGCCGACCGTGCCGCCGCCCGCGCGCAGGCCGGCGAGCTGCTGCGCGACTTCGGCCTGGCGGGCTTCGAGCGCGCCCGCCCCTACGAGCTGTCCGGCGGGATGCGCCAGCGCGTCGCGTTCGCGCGCACGCTGCTGTCGGGGCGCACCGTGCTGTGCCTCGACGAGCCGTTCGCCGCGCTCGACGCGCTCACGCGCCAGGACATGCAGGACTGGCTGGCCGGCACGCTCGCCACGCAGCCGCGCACGGTCGTGCTCGTCACCCACGACGTCGAGGAGGCGATCGTGCTCGCCGACCGCGTGCTCGTCCTCTCCCCCCGCCCGGGCCGGATCGTGGCGACGCTCGACGTCGACGTGCCCCGGCCGCGCAGGCGCACCGATCCACGCCTCGTCGCGTTGCGCGAGCGCGCGCTGCAGGCGTTGCGCGCATGATCGCGGCGCTGCTCGTGGTCGTGCTGCTGGCCGGATGGGAGGCCTACACCCGCCTCGGCGGCATCGACGAGATCGTGCTGCCCGCGCCGACGGCGATCCTCGCCGCGCTCTACGACGACCGCGCCCTGCTGTGGAGCAACTTCACCGTCACCGCCGGGGAGATCGGCCTGGGCATGCTCGTCGCGATCGTGCTCGGCCTGCTGTGCGCGGTCGCGATCCACTTCAGCGCGCTCCTGCGCCGCGCCCTCTATCCCCTGCTCGTCGGCTCCCAGACGATCCCGATCGTGCTCGTCGCGCCACTGCTCGTCGCCTGGTGGGGCTTCGGCCTCACGCCGAAGCTCGCGATCGTCGCGCTCGTCTGCTTCTTCCCGGTCGTCGTGCCGACGCTCGACGCCCTGGACCGCGTCGACGGCGAGCTGCGCAAGCTCATGCGCACGCTCGGCGCCTCGCGCTGGCAGACGTTCCGCATGGTCGACGCGCCCGCCGCGTTGCCCGGCGTGCTGACCGGCGCGAAGCTCAGCGTCGCGATCGCCTCGATCGCCGCGATCCTCGCCGAGCTGGCCGCCTCGGATTCGGGCCTGGGCAACCTCATGCTCAAGGCGATCCCGCAGTTCGAGACCGCGCGCGCGTTCGCTGCCGTAGTCATCCTGTCCGTGTTCTCCGTCGTGCTGTTCGGGCTGCTCGCGCTGGCCGAGCGCCGCCTGCTGCCGTGGGCCCATCAACCGAGAGGAACCACCCCGTGAACCGTCGTGGCCGTGCCGTCCCCGCCCTGATCGCCGTGCTGCTGCTCGCGGCCGGGCTCGCCGCCTGCGGCGAGAAGGAGGAGCCGTCCGGCGGCGGCGCGGCGGAGCCCGTCGACTTCGTGCTCGACTACCTGCCCAACGCCGACCACGCCGGCATCTACGCGGCGATCGCGTCCGGCGAGTTCAAGACGGCGAAGCTCGACCTCAAGCTGCGCACGCCGTCGGACCCGTCGGCGCCGCTGAAGCTGCTGGCCGCCGGCAAGGCCGACCTGGCGATCTCCTACGAGCCCGAGCTGCTGCTCGCCCGCGCCCAGGGCGTCAAGGTCGTCTCGATCGGCGCGCTCGTGCAGAAGCCGCTGACGTCGATCATCTCCGTCGGCTCCGACGCGGTCCGCAAGCCGGCGCAGCTGGAGGGCAAGAAGGTCGGCACCGCCGGGATCCCCTACCAGGATGCGTACCTGAAGACGATCGTGCGGTCGGCGGGCGCCGACCCCGACAAGGTCAAGCCGATCAGCGTCGGCTTCAACCTCGTCCCGGCGCTGCTGACCAAGCGCGTCGACGCCGTGCTGGGGATGTTCTGGAACGTCGAGGGCGTCGAGCTGCAGCGGCGCGACAAGAAGCCGGTGATCCTGAAGATGGACGAGGTCGGCGTTCCGACCTACAACGAGCTCGTGATCGTCGCCCGCGAGGCCGACGTGCGCTCACGCGGACCGCTGCTGCGGCGCTTCATGCGCGCCCTGGCGCGCGGCCACGACGCCCTGCGCAGCAACGTCCAGCTCGGCGTCAACGCGCTCGTGAAGGCCAACCCCGACCTCCGGCCCAGCCTCCAGCGCGCGCAGGTCAAGGCGACGCTGCCCGTCTTCTTCCCGACCGACAAAGAGCGGCCGTTCGGCTTTCAGGACCCGGCCGAATGGAAGCGCTACACGCAGTGGATGGCCGCCAACGACCTGATCGACGACGCGAACATCGGTCAGCGGGCGTTCACGAACGAGTTCCTGCCCGGCGAGGGCATCTGACCCCGCGCAGGATCTCGATCGCGCACGCGCGCCGGCTGGCCCTCCACGCCCAGGGGCTGGCGACCGCGCCGCCGCGCGGCGCGCGCGAGCGCGGACCGGCGGCCGTCGCCGCCGTCACGCGGCAGATCGGCTGCCTGCAGCTCGACCCGGTCAGCGCGGTCGCGCGCAGCCCGCTGCTCGTGCTGTTCGCGCGCCTCGGCCCGCTGCACGACGCGGCGCTGGAGCAGGCCGCTTACCGCGACCGCGCGCTGTTCGATGCCTGGGCGCACGAGGCCTCGCTCGTGGCGACCGCCGACCTGGCGCTGCATCGCTGGGCGATGCGCACCTGGCTGCAGGCGCCGACGACGCGCGCCGAGCGCGCCCGCGCCTTCCTGCACTCCAACGCGGCGTGCGCCGACGCGCGCGTCGACGAGCTGCGCGCGCGCGGTCCGCTGCGCGCGCGCGACCTCGAGGACCGCTCGGCCGAGCCGTGGCGCCACGGCTGGTGGACCGACGAGGTCTCCGGCCGCCAGACGATCGCGCGGCTGCTCCAGCTGCTGTGGATCACGGGGCGGATCGGGGTCGCGGCGCGGATCGGCGGCACGGAGCGCGTCTGGGACGTCTTGGAGCGCTGCCTGCCGCCCGGGGCGCTGAGCGCCGCAGCCGGCGGCGACCTGACCGACGACGAGGCCGAGCGCACGGCGGCGCTGCGCGCGGTGCGGATGCTCGGGGTCGCGCGCGCCGGGCACGTGCGCGCGCACTTCCTGCGCCGCCGCTGCGCCCGGCTGCCGGACACGCTGGCCGCGCTCGTCGCCGCCGGCCGCCTGGAGTCGGTCACCGTCGCCGGCCTGCGCGGCGACTGGTTCGCCGCGCCACAGGATCTCGACCGTCTCGCCGACCTGCCGCCCGGCACGCGCACGACCGTGCTGTCGCCGTTTGACAACCTGCTCTGCGACCGCGCCCGCACGGCCGAGCTGTTCGGCTTCGACCATCGCCTGGAGATCTACGTCCCGGCGGCCCAGCGCCTGTGGGGCTATTACGTGCTGCCGATCCTGCACCGCGAACGGCTCGTCGCGCGCGCCGACCTGGCCCTGGACCGCCAGGCCGGCGTGCTGCGCGTGCTCGCGCTGCACCGCGAGCCCGACGTGCGCCGCAGCGCCACGCTCGATCGCGCCGTGACGCAAGCGCTCGACCGCCTTGCGGCCTGGCGCGGAGCGGCGCGCGTGGCCCACGACGGTCTATCGTCCGTCCAGCGCCAGGCATGAGCGCAGCTTCTGCGGGCAGGGGCCGTTTGATGAGCATGCTCCGATCCCTCGCCGTCGCCTGCCTCGCCGCCTGCAGCCTGCTTCCCGCCGTCCCCGCGGCCGCCGCCGTCGCGCCGGGCCGAGTGGCGTTCTCCGTCGCCACGAAGGTGCCGGTGTCCAACGTCGATGCGGCCGGCGCCGGCGCCGCGGTAGCGCTCCCGGACGGCGGCGCGGTCATGCTCGCCTTCGCCCGCTCGACGGGATTGACGGCCGTCCAGCTGCGTCCCGACGGCTCGCCGGATCCGTCCTTCGGCACGCGCGGCATCGCCCGCCTCGCCGTGCCGGTCTCCTTCTCCGGGTCCCAGCAGCTGCTGCGCCGGCCCGACGGCCGCCTGCTCGCCGTCGGCACACGAGCGGCCGCGACGCCCTTCGAGCCGCCGCGCTTCACGATCGTCGGGCTGACGGAGCGCGGCGCGCTGGACCCGAGCTTCGGCACCGGCGGCGTCGCCGAGCTCGAGCTGCAGGCCTCCTGCGGCAGCGACTGCGGCTTCGCGGCGCTGGCGCCGGACGGTTCGATCGTCATCACCGGCAGCGTCGGTCGGGGCGGCGCTTTGGGCGCGGGGAGATTCCGCTGGATCGTCGTGCGGCTGACCCCCGCCGGCGTGCTGGACCCCAGCTTCGGGGTCCCCGTGATCGGCGGCTCCACTCACCCGAGCAGCGGCTCGGCGACCGTCGTGCGACCGAGCGGCCAGGTCGTCGTGCTCGGCACGGATGCCGGCGTGCCGCAGCTGGTCGGCCTCACCGCGAACGGTGCGCCCGACCCGTCGTTTCACGGCGGGGTGCCGCTGACCGTCCCTCGGGGCTACCGCATGCTGCTGCACGCCGACGGCGCGATCGACGTTGCCGGCGACGGGCAGCTCGCCCGCTACACGTCGCAGGGCAGCCCCGATCCCGGGTTTGGCAGCGGCGGCGCGGTCGCCTTCGGCGGCTTCAATCCGGGCTACGGCCCGCCGGCGATGATCGCGGCGCCCGACGGCGGCACGCTGCTGTACAGCCAGACCTCGTTCGAGCCGACATTCCCCGGGTCGCCGCGGCTGCACGTCCTGCGGATCACGCCGTCGGGCGGGCTGGGCGCCGCGGTCGGCCTCGGGCCGGCGTTCGGCGGCGGCCAGTCCAGCCCGCGCTCGCGCACCACCGGGAGCATCAAGCAGAACAGCTTCCGCGGCACGCTCGTCGCCCGCCCCAACGGCTCCTATCTCGCCGTCGGCGGGCTCAGCGTCGTGCACTACACCGGCGAGGGCGCGGGCCGCAGCGCAGGCTTCGTCGCCGTCGCCGGCTACTCGCCACTGCTGATGCCGGACCGGGCCTTCGGCGGTCGCGCCCGCGCGACGGTCGCGCGCGTGTCCGTCGCCCGCCAGCGCGCTCGCTCCGACGTCCACCTGCGGCGGGTGCTCGTGCGCGTCAAGACCTCCGGGCCAGGCCTGCTGCTGCTGCGCGTGCGCGACGGCCGCCGCCGGATCCTCGCCCAGCAGGTCGCGCCGGTCTACGCCGCGGGCCGCACGACCGTGCGCATCCCGCTGACGGCGACCGGCCGCCGGATCCTGCGCCGCGGCGCGCTGCGCGTGCTCGTCGGCCACGACTTCCGCGACGTGCTGACCGGTCGCGACCACGGCGTCGTCCGCACGCGGCTGCGCTGATCTGTCCTTCGTCAACCTAATTCCGAATCTCCACCGGTTCATCCGAGTTCCGTCAGCCCATTCCCGAATCGTGGGGCGGCGCCGTCCGGCATGGCCGGTGCCTATCGAGAGTTCGCGTCGAAACCCGGGATAAGGAGCCCTCAGAGACGGCGCAGCGCGGAGCGGAGCGGAGTAGACGCCGTTCCCACCCTCGTCTCCGCCGTGTCTAGCGATGTCTAGCCGGGGGCTAGACATCGCTAGACAAACGTCACCAGCAGGTGGTCGGGGGTCGAGCGAGTGTCGCAGCGGACGAGGACGGCCGCGCCGGCGGCAGCTCCCATCACCCGCAGCCGCAGCCCGCCGGCGAGCCGGCATGCGACGCGATCGCTGTCGGGCGCCGGCGGCGCAGTGCTCGTCGCGGGGTCCGTCCCCGCTGGGCTCGTTGCCGTCGTCGCCTCCGTCGCGGGGGGCGCCGCCGTCGCGGTCGTCGTCGACCGCGTCGTGCCATCGCCGGCCTGCCAACCGTCGCCACAGCCGCCGCCGATCAGCGCGAGCAGCAGCGTGATCGCGAGCCCGGCCGCAGATCGCGTGCGACGCGAGCGCGCCGCCCGCCGCGCCCGGTACGGCGCAGCCGGCCGGACAGATATCGGCCGCATCCCGTAACGCTATCGGGGCCGCGCCCGGGCAGCGGGCCGCTGGAGGTTCGCGCCT
>JBBSQG010000109.1:0-8455 GCA_038258125.1 Solirubrobacterales bacterium | reverse complement strand
GGGCGCCCGGCCGCGAGGCGTCCCTGGCCGACGAGCGCGCGAGCGCGGGTTCGAG
Organism: Solirubrobacterales bacterium; assembly: GCA_038258125.1. GTDB lineage: Bacteria > Actinomycetota > Thermoleophilia > Solirubrobacterales > Solirubrobacteraceae > CADCVQ01. The sequence continues at coordinate 8,400 of JBBSQG010000109.1, read as the reverse complement.
CGTCGGCAGGCGGCGAGCGGGCACGCGGTCGCCGTCGGCGGGCACGAGGCCGAGCCGCGCGGGCGCGGTCTGCGGGCGCTCGGCGTGCACGGCGATCGCGTCCTCGTAGGCGGTCAGGACCTCTCCGGCGACATTTGACCAGGCATAGCGCGACGCCGACCGCGCCGCGGCGGCGGCGAGCTCGTCGCGGCGGCCGGGATCGAGCGCGAGATCGCGCAGCGCCTCGGCGAGCGCGGTCGGATCGCCGCGCGGCACGAGCACGCCGTTGACGTCGTGCTGGACGACGTCGCGGTAGCCGGCGATGTCCGACGCGATGACGGGGGTGCCGGCCGCGAAGGCCTCCGTGAGGACCATCCCGAAGCTCTCGCCGCCGAGCGACGGCGCACACAGCACGTCGGCTCCGGCGAGCACGTCGAGCTTCTCGGCATCACTGCACTTGCCGTGCGCGACGACGTCGCGCGCGTCGAGCATCAGCGGCGCCAAGCTCGCATCGTCAACGCCGACCACGTGCAGCGTGGCGGGAACGTGCTCGCGCAGCGCCTCGAAGGCGCGCAGCAGGACGGGCAGACCCTTGCGCTCGACGGCCTGGCCGATGAAGGCGATGCGCAGTGGCTGCTGCGGCGTGGCCGTGAGCGCCGCGCGCCGGGCGGGCGGCTCGGCCGGCACGTCGACGCCGTTGGGGATGATCCGGTAGCTGCCACCGAAGAAGCGCCGCCCGGTCCACGCCGCGGCGTTGGAGACGGCGATCCGCACGTGCAGCCGGTTCAGGCGTCGCCGCGCGCCGAAGAAGTTGGCGAGGTTGTTGGAGAAGACGTTCTCCGAGTAGCAGTGGAAGGTCGCGACGAGCGGCGCGTCGACGGTCATGAGCGAGTCCCAGCCGGGGATCGGCGCGACCGGCTCGTGCAGGTGCACGACGTCGTAGCCGCGCTCCAGCTCGCGGCGCAACGCGACGACCGTCGAGACGCCGTAGGCGACGTTCGACACGGCGCCGTTGGACGGGAAGCCGACGGTGCGGCCCAGCGGGACGAGGTAGTCGGGCAGCGGGCGCCCGGACGGGCGCGCGCCCCGGTGCAGGCGCAGGGTCAGGCGGTCGTCCGGATCGACCGGAGACAGGACGCGGACATCGTGGCCCGTCTCGAGGTACTGCTCGGCGAGCGCCTCGATGTGGCGCGTCACTCCCCCCGGGTAGGTCCACGAATACGGGGACACCAGCGCGATGCGCATTGGTAGTCATCCTATCCCCGCGACCCCCCGCCACCCAAAGGTTCAGATGTGAAGATTCGGTGGACGCGGCGCTCTTGGCGAGTCCTACTCCGCCTCGGCGAGGCGCGGATCGCCGCGGATGTAGGCCGTCGCGCAGGCGAGCACGAAGACGCCGAAGGCCAGCAGGAGCGGCCCGGAGTCGTTGGTCAGCGCTCCGACGACCGAGGCCGTCAGCCCGCCGGTCAGGGCGGCACGCCACGACGGCGAGCCCGCCAATGGCGCGTAGATGCGATCGCGATAGCGGATCGCGTAGGCGGCGCTGAGCACCGCGACGAGCGTGACGAACGGCATCGCGCCGAGGCTGAAGACGTTGAAGGCCAGCGTGTAGCGGCGCTTGACGACGTCCCACAGCGCGCCGGCGCTGTCGGCCTGCAGGACCGTGCGCGTGAAGTGCCCGTCCCCGCCGGTGGCGAGGTCGAGCAGGGCCAGCGCGACCAGCGCGAGGATCGGGACCGTGGCGGCGAGCGCGATCATCCGCCACGAAGGCCTGCCGGGCAGCATGACGATCGCCATCGCGGCGACGCCCGAGCCGAGCGTGATCACGCCGCCGACGTCGGCTCCCAGCTGGCCGGCGCCGACGAAGACCGCGAAGACCGCCCCGGCGAGGGCGATGATGGCGGCGTTGCGCCGCGACTGCGGCCGGCCGACCAGCAGCGCGCCGAGGCCGATCAGCAGCAGCGCGGTGAGCGTTGCCTCCAGCTCGTTGCCCAAGCCGTAGAAGCGCGAGCCCGAGCGCGGGTTGACGCCCAGCAGCGAGCGGATGATGAGCGGCGAGCCGAAGGCGAGGTCGACGCAGTAGGCGACGATCGACGCGCCGGCCGGGATCAACGGCGCACGCGGCCCGCGCACGAAGCGGTCCGTCAGCGCGCTGAGCATGAAGCAGGCGACGACGACGATCGCGATCTCCGCCAGCCGCGAGGGCGCCAGCCAGCCGGTGACGAGCAGCATCGGCGGCGTCCACAGGAACGCCAGGCCACCGATCCGCAGCCCGGCCCGGATGCCGCGCCGGTCGGCGACGAGGCCGAGCGCGAGGACGAGCGCCAGCCACGTGAACGAGAGAGCGCCGAGCGTCGGCGTGCGGCGACCGCTGACCACACGCAGGCGCGCTTCGTCGTCCTTCAGCGCGGCGGCGTCGCGCGCACCCGCGGAGCGAATCGGCGTCCCGCGGACGCCGTCGGGCACGGCGAGGCCGAGGTGGTCGAGGATCGTCACCGGGACGTCGATGCCCGCGACGATGCCCTCCAGGTGCGTCGTCGTCGAGGTCAGCGCGCCGTTCGTGACGAGGCCGGCGATCCCCATCGGCAGCAGGATCGGCACCTGGACGTTGGGCGGCGACTGCACGACGATCAGCAGGTCGCCGGCGCGACGGTCGCGCAGCAGCTCGTCGAGCGTCGCGTCCCCCTTGTCGGAGGTCGGCAGGCCGGCGACGACGAGCCCGTGGCCGCGCAGCAGCTCGCGCACACGGGTGGCGAGCGTCGCGGCGGTGCCGAGCGAGACGGCGGCGACGTTGCCGGTGCGGTCGGCCGCGACGGACGCCTCGATGTGCGTGCGGCCGGCGACGCCCGCATAGGCGGCGCCGCCGGGGATCCGGCTGGCGAGCAGCCCGGGCCGGATCTCGGCCGGTGCCGTGTCGGCGCGCGCGAGCGCCCGGCTCCAGCCGAAGATGAAGCCGCTGCCGTCGCCGCCGCGCACGAGCTCCAGCGCCGGCGGCGCCTGCGGCTTGTAGACGGCGCGCGAGGTGCGCGAGGCGGCCGACATGTCGAGCACCATCTGCGCGCGCGAGAAGCGGCCCTGGGTCGCGCTCACCAGGCCGATGGCGAACGGCGCGCGGGCGTCGAGGCGGTCGAGGATCGGCTTGGGGTTGTCATCGCCGCCGGAGGGCAGGAACGCGAGCACGACGTGGGGGTCGGCGGCGTACGCCGTGGCCGGCGGGAGGGTGGCGGCCAGCGCGGCGAGCGCCGTCAGCAGCGCGACGGTGAGCGTGAGGCGGGTGCGCCGCACAAGCCGGATGGCGGGCCGGCGTCCGGCTGCGGGGAGGGCCATCGCCCGCTCTATCCTGTCAGTCCGTGCCGCAGCGACATTTCGTCAAGTACACCTTCCTGAAGATGGACCCCGCCTGGCGTCGCCTCGACGCCGACACCCGTGCGGCCGGCAAGCGCGAGTTCGCGGCCGCCTGTGCGGACTTCGCCGACGGCCACCTGCTGCGGGCGTTCTCGACGATCGGCACGCGCGGGGACACCGATCTGATGGTGCTCACGCAGGCGCAGAACCTCGATCGTATCCACGAGTTCCACGTCGTCCTCGGGCAGAGCGGGCTGATGCAGTGGGCGACGATCCCCTACTCGTTCCTGGCGATGACGAAGGTCTCGGAGTACTCGCAGGAGTCACGGCTGGAGGTTCGCCCCGCGCACGCGAAGTACCTCTTCGTCTATCCGTTCGTCAAGACCCGCGCCTGGTACGCGCTGGACGCCCAGGAGCGCTACCGGATCATGCAGGAGCACATCGCCCTGGGCCGCGAGTACCCGGACATCGACCTCAACACCTCCTACTCGTTCGGGCTCGACGACCAGGAGTTCGTCGTCGCCTTCGAGACCGACGACCCCGGGTCGTTCCTCGATCTCGTGCAGCGCCTGCGCACGACGGAGTCCTCGTCATACACGCTGCGCGACACGCCGACGTTCACGTGCGTCAGCGCGTCGGTGCAGCGCGCGCTGTCGGCGCTGGACGGCGAGACGCTCGCGGCGGAGATCGCCTGATGCACGAAGCACCGGGCGAGATCCGCGACATCACCGTGATCGGCGCCGGCCCCGTGGGGCTGTCGACCGCGTTCTGGGCCGGGATGCGCGAGGCGAGCGCGCGGATCGTCGACTCGCTGCCGCAGGTCGGCGGGCAGCTGACCGCGCTCTACCCGGAGAAGTGGATCTTCGACGTGCCCGGTCACCCGAAGATCCTGGCCAAGGACCTCGTCGAGGATCTGCGCCGCCAGTCGCTGGAGCAGTTCGACGTGCCGCTGCACCTCGAGACGACGATCGAGACAATCGAGTGGGAGGACGACATCGTCCTCCTGAACACGAACAACCCCGACTACCCGCAGCTGCGCAGCCGCGCGGTGATCATCGCCGGCGGCCACGGCGCGTTTGAGCCCAAGAGGCTGCCGGGCTTTGATATGACGCCGTGGGAGGGCCGCGGCGTCCACTACCTCGTCGGCTCCAAGGCCGAGTTCGAGGGCAAGAAGGTGCTGATCATCGGCGGCGGCGACTCGGCCTGCGACTGGGTCATCAACCTCCTGCACACCGCCGACTCGGTGGCGCTGTGCCACCGCCGCGAGGGCTTTCGCGCGCACGAGCTGACCGTCGGGCAGGTCATGAGCGCCGCCGAGGCAGGCCACGTCGATCTGCATGTTCCCTTCCAGGTGCGGTCGGTGACCGGCAACGGCGCGATCGAGCGGGTGACGCTGTTTCACTCCGAGGACGAGTCGCACGAGGTCGAGCTCGAGGTCGATGCGATCCTGCTGCAACTCGGCTTCAAGACCGCGCTGGGACCCTTGAAGAACTGGGGCCTGGAGATCTCCAAGGGCGCGCTCGTCGTCGATCAGGTGATGAAGACGAACCTCGATGGCGTCTGGGCGTGCGGCGACATCACGACGTTCGACGGCAAGCTCAAGCTGATCGCGACCGGCTTCGCCGAGGCCGCCGTCGCGGTCGCCCAGGCCGTGCACTCCTTCCGGCCTGAGATGAAGATCCAGCCGAAGTACTCGACGAACACCGGGGTTCCGGGCGGGGTCGGCGGGCAACCGTAGGTGTGGACCGCCCGCGTGCGGTTGCTCCGGTCAGCGCGGCGTCTGTGGCACGTCACGAGTCGGCGGCGACGTTCGGGTGTCCGCTTCGGGACTCGCGAGCTGACGCTCGAGCCCCGTCACAGAGTTGACGAGCTCGGGGGCTTCGAATCCCCGGTTGCGCTTGCCTGCTGTCGTCTGCTTGAGCACGCCGACCGAGACGAGTTGCTTGATCGCTTCGTTCGTGGCCTGGACGCTGCGGTCGATCAGGCCGGCCGCGCTCTGCACCGTCACGATCGGGGTACCGGGCAGGGCCTCGATGAGCCGCAGGACAGTGGAATGCGACCGCAACGGTCCGACCGCCTCGCGCCAGGACGACTGGATCTCACGGACCTGCTGCTCGTGCGACTCGGTCGGAGGACGAGTCCCTCGATCCGTGAAGAAGCCACGGCTTCCGCACGCAGCAGCACCCGGGCGACCGCCTCGGTGTCGGCCAGGGAGCGGGGTTCGCCCTGCAGCCGCTGAACCGATCGCTCGGCGTCGTTGACGTCGGCCGCCGTCTCACCATGCAGCACGAACCTCCGACCGACGAGCTGGTCGGGCACGTAGGCTTCGTATTCGCAGCCCCTTGTCGCTCGTCGCAGCAGGCCCGACCCGGCCAGCGAAGTCCAGCGAGCCTTGATGATCTGCGCCACGTAATCAAGCTTGGACAGAAAGCTTGAATAAGGCCGACGCCGATTCAAGGTTTGCGCGCGACGATCGCATCCGAGCAGCGAGCGTGCTCGTCGTCGACCAGCGGCGTCAGCCCGCCCGCGCCGGCAGCAACCGGTGCGCCGTGAACAGCGCACAAAGCAGGACGACCGTTATCGCCCACAGCCGCCAGTCGGTCAGGCTGACGGCCTGCAGCCGGCTGCCCAGGTAGGTCACGACGATGCAGAACGGAGCGATGCCGATGATCGTCGTCCAGGCGTAGCGCGGGCGGGCGACGCCGGTGATCCCGGCGACATAGCAGACGGCGTTGAACGGGATCAGCGGGACGAAGCGGGCGGCGATCAGGCCGGTCGAGCCGCGGCGATCGACGAAGCGCTCGGTGGCGACGAGCCGGCCGGGGCCGATGACGCGACGCGTGAGCTGACGGCCCGGGCCGCGCGCGAGCTCGTAGGCGAGCAGCGCGGTGAGAAACCAGCTCAGCATCATCAGGCCGAGCCCGAGCCCGAAGCCGTAGACAGAGCCGGCCGCGGCGGTCGTGATCTCCGCCGGGTAGGGAACCACGGCGTGGGCGAGCACGAGCGCCAGCAACACGAGCGCGCCCGCGGCGCCGAGCGCCTGGGTGCGCGAGCGCACGAGCGCGCCGTCGCCGTCGAGCGCCGCCGTCGCAATGTCACGCAGCGGGTCGACGAGCCAGAACGCGAGCAGGAGCGTCACGAGCAGTGCGAACGTGGCGGCGAGCAGCGGCCACGCGGAGCCCTTGGCGGTGACGGCGGTCATGGTGATCTCGAGTCCAGGCGCGGCGTCCGTGCATCACAGACGCTACCGACGATCGCCACCGACATGGCAATCGAGTTGCTCGACATCGGACACGGCGAGACGGTGTGTCGAATACTTCGCGCGCGGCGCGACAATTTCGACACACGACGTGCGCCCGAGAGGACTTCGCCGCCAGCTACGGCTGTGCGTGCCGCACCGGCGGGGCCGACGGTCAGACCGCCGAGCACTCCTCTTCGTCGGCGACGCGGAAGGAGGAGCCGCAGCCGCAGGCGGCGACGACGTTGGGGTTGTTGACCTGGAAGCCGGCCCCCTGGAGGGACTCGACGTAGTCGATGACCGAGCCGCGTACGTACGGCAGGCTGGGCTGGTCGACGTAGACCTTCAGGCCGGCGAACTCGAAGACCTGGTCGCCGTCGCGCTGCTCGTCGAAGGCGAGGTTGTACTGAAAGCCTGAGCAGCCGCCGCCCTTGACACCGACGCGCAATCCCGCCTCAGCGACGTTGGCGCCCTGGCCGGACAGGAACTCGTGGACCTTCTCCGCACCCTTGTCGGTGATCGTGATCATCTGCGCATCTCCCAACATCGTTTCAAGCGCATCGGCAATACTTCAGGAAGTGTAGCGGCCTCGCAGTCCGGGCTGGACAAGCTTTCTGGATCGCTAGGCTTGCAGCCTATGCCCAGCGCACACGAGGTCAAGAGCCGGATCGAAGCCGGGATCCCCGGTGCGGCCGCCGAGGTGCAGACCCACGACGAGGTGCATTTCGACGTCGTCGTGCGGGCCAGCGCCTTCGAGGGCCTCACGCGCGTGAAGCAGCACCGGCTCGTGATGGACATCTTCACAGGCGAGCTGGGCGGCGCGATCCATGCCCTTGCCCTGAAGACGGAGGTCCCCACATGAGCGACAACGAGATCCGCAGCCTGATCACCCAGGCGATCGAGGAGAACGACACGATCCTCTTCATGAAGGGATCGCCGGACGCACCCGCCTGCGGCTTCTCCGCGCGCACGGTCGCGATGCTGCAGCAGCTCGAAACGCCGTTCGCGGCGGTCGACATCCTGCCCGACCCGCGCATCCGCCAGGAGCTCTCGGCGATCTCCAACTGGCCGACGATCCCGCAGCTCTTCCACGGCGGCGAGCTGATCGGCGGCTGCGACATCGTCACCGAGATGTACGAGAACGGCGAGCTCGGCGACGCGCTCGGCGCTCCCGCCCAGAGCGGCCCGGCGACGGCGCCCGCCGGAGCTGGTCCGGCACCGGCCGCGCCGATGGGCATCGAGAACCGCCTCGGCTGACCGTTGGCCCGCGGGTCCGCTGCTGACCGGTTGGCCGCTAGTGGACCCGCCCACTAGCGAATCCGCAGCCGCAGCCGGGCTTCCCCGCTGATCCGCAACCGCGGGTCGCGGACGAGCGGGCGCGCGTCGCCGCCGAGGCGAGCGGTCACACCGGTGTAGCGGCCGAGGGCGTCGAAGGTGGCACGCAGCTGGCGCAGCGATCCTGGCCCGCCGTCGTCGGGACCGTTGTCGTCGCCCGCGAAGACGAGGCTGAGGTCGCCGCCCTCCTCGTCGGGATCGCCGCCCTGCTCGGCCGGCGTTCCGGTCAGCACCAGGGTGCGGCGACCCTTCGGCGCACTCAGCGGCACGCGCATGCGCACGATGCGCGTCGTCCGCTTCCCCGTGCCGGTGTGGCGTAGGCGCAGGCGCAGGGTGACCTTCCTCCCGCGGCGGGCGACCGACGGCCCGCTGACACCCGCGAGGTAGGCCTGGCGCAAGCCGCGGCGTATGCGCACCCCGACCTCGAAGCCGGTCGGGTGCAGCACGCCGAAGCGGTAGCTCTCGAGCACGCCGACGGCGTTGGCGACGTCGGCGACGGCCTC
>JBBSQG010000108.1:0-8499 GCA_038258125.1 Solirubrobacterales bacterium | reverse complement strand
CTTGACGTGCTGGAACTCGAGCACCTTGAAGATCGTCTTGTCGACCTCGATGTGGTTGCCGTTCTTGAGTTGGTTGGTGCTGATCATGGCTCCGCGTCAGTGTAGGGCGCGACCGTTGGCATGCTCGGTGGCCGCGTCGGTCGCGGCGATCCGCCCGTCGCCGACTCCGCCGTCGCGCGAATGCGCGCCTCGGTCGTCCGCCGACCGCCGCGGACGAGGCGATCGGGCTCGGCATCCTCGCCGCCGCGTGGTCTACCCACTCGTGGGAGCGCCGGCGGCGAGCAGACGGGCGATCAGCTGTCGCGGCTGCGCCTGGGCCTGGGCGAGCGTCGTCCGCAGCACCCGCTCGCCGGCCGCCTCGAGCTCGGCCTGCCGGGCGGCGTCGAGCTCCTGGGCGACCTTGCCGTCGTGCCACGCGCTGTCGATCTCGAGGATCAGCCGCTGGCGTGGCCAGCGCAGGTCGGGGAAGTATGGCGTGCGCTCGGTCGCGCTCCCGACGATCAGCCGCCGGTTGACGTCTGGGTGGTCGATTCCGGCGGCGAGGACGAGGTCGAGCACCGCGTCCTCGTGGCCGCTGCGGGTCGGCGCCGACCCGGTCGCGATGATCGCCGCGATCCGCTTCGTGCCGGCTGGGCCGTTGGCGCGCCGCAACGTCGCTTCGAACTGACGCACGGTCGCGAGCTTCTCGGCCTGCGCCTGGCGGACGAGGCGCTTCAGGCGCCGGTCGGAGAGCAGCGGCGCGATCTCGAGGATCGCGCGGGCCGGTGTCGTCGTCGGAATCCCGTGGATCCGCGTGACGTCCCGCGGATCGAGCCGGCGAGCGCGGTGGAAGCGGATCCCGTCGCGTGCGCGTCCACCGCTGCCGCGCACCGTCACCTCGATGAGACGCTCGTCCCAGCGAACGAGCCCGGCCAGTGCGCAGCAGGACCAGTGGCTGAGCTTGGCATCCTCCCCACCAGCGAGGACGGCCGCCATGAAGTGCGCGTGGAGCGTCTGCGGCGGATAGCCGACCGCGTAGACGCCGTGGTGCACGCGATGCAGCCAGCCCTTGCGAACGCGCCGCGTGATCGCGTCGGCGTCGAGCCCGCATCCGACGAGCTGGCGGTACCGGATGCATCCATGCTGGCGCGCCGCGAGGTTCGCTGCGCGTGCGTCAGGGGGTGTGTCGAAATGTTCGCGCGGGCCGCGAAGTATTCGACGCGGCCCCTGGTTCGTCGGTGTCTGCACCATCGGGACACCGTGGCCGCCCACGCGTCACAAAACCAGACGCATCTGTCACAACGTCGACGCCGGCCGGCAACAAATCTCCGCGCCGGCTCAGCGCGTGTCGAAAACTTCGTGCTGGACGCGAATATTTCGACACACCCGCTCGGCGGCGGACGGGACACGGGAGTCATGGCGGCGGCCAACTGCGTCGTGCTGCAGACGCTGCGCGGCGCCCCGCCGGTCGACGCGTCGATCAGCGCAACGGCTGCGCCGTAGCCCGCCCGCCGCCGCCCGCCGCCACGAGCCGCCGGCCCTCAAACGCCAGCCACAACGCACCCACTATCGCGGCGAGCATCTCGATCCACGAGCCCGCGTCGAGATAGCGGTCGGCATAGGGATCGCTGAACATCGACCAATGCGGCAGCAGGTGGACGGCCACGAAGCCCAGCGCGGTCAGCAGCCCGAGCCCGGCCGCGAGCGCCGGCGCGATCGACACCCCGCGCGCGACGAGCCCGAGCAGGACGAACACCGCAGCCGCTCCGAGCAGGCCCGGCAGGCTGGCCAGGAGGCCCAGCTGCTCCTCGGCGGGCTGGCGCAGCACGTGGTCGGCGATGTGCCCGGCGAGCACGGCGGCGAGCGCGGCGTTGGCGGCGAGCAGACGGCGCACACCGGTACTACGCGCGCGCGCGGCGGGTGGACGTGCGCGGGTCCTCTACTCCGGCGTGATCGCCGGCTTCGTCTCGCTCGAGCGGCGTTTCTTGGACGCCGTGTACGCCTCCGAGCGGAAATGCAGGACCGGGTCGTTTGAGAGCTCGATCCCCGGCGGCTGGACCGTCGGGTCGAAGACCAGCTGGTCGAGCGCGACCTCGTCTTCGTGGATTCGGTCGAGCTCCAGCCGCCCGACGCTGACCAGCCGGCGCTGCTTCGGCCAGTGCTGCGTCAGGTCGTCGGTCGGGTCGCCGGGCTCGGCGAGCTGGAAGACGAGGTCCCACGCCACCGGTCCGCGCGCGACGCGCCCCCGGAGCTCTGAGAGCAGGTACTGGGGCGGCAGGATCTTGTCGTCGCTGACCGCCATCGCGGCGTCGCCCGCCACCGGCACCCAGCGGTAGCGAAACGCCTGCCGGTTGCCGTCGGCGTCGACCGCGAAGTACGCGTGCAGCCCGAAGAACGACGTTGTCGCGAAGCTCACCGCGGTGCGGACGCCGACGATCTCCTTCACCCCGCCGAGCACGACCGGGTGCGACAGCAGGAAGCTCACGAAGCGCAGCGGGTTGGGTAGACCGAACGGCAGGCCCTTCGTGCGCGCCGCGGTCAGCCCGATGAAGTGGTCGGGCCGGCTGGCCGGGAAGCTCTCGATGTTCAGCGCGGCCCACGCCGCCAGGCCCCCGGAGGGCAGCTCGAAGCGCACGCCGAACCCGAGCACGCCGCCCTTGCGCTCCGACGTGCGGTCCACGGCATACGGGCTCCCCGCGCCGTTGGACAGCCGCGCGACGACTCCGATCGTGTCGCCCTGCATGTGCTCGGCAATCGTCAGCTCGGCGGCGGCCGGCAGCGCCGTGAAGTGCCCGCGCAGCCCGATCCCGCGCGCGTGCGCCCGCCGAAAGCCCGGCGCGTAGCCGAGGTTCTCCTCCATCAGCCCCATCAGCCGCTCGGCCCGCGCCTCGCCGCCCAGCGCGTGTGGATCGCTGATCTCTCCTCCGCGGCTCATACAACCGACCTCGGCATCGCCGACACCGTACCGTCCGGCTGTGGATCGTGACGTGCTGCGTGCCGTCGAGCCCACCCGGACCGGCCGAGCTGGGCGGGCCGGCCCGCGTGAAGAGCGTGATCGGAGCGGCCTGTCGTCTCGTGGCCGCCGCAGCGCCACGCCGAGAGCCGCGGCGCCCACCAATGACGAGGCTCATGCGTCCTTGTCGAGCTCCCCCACGATGTAGGGAAAGTAGTCCTTGTCGGCGTTGCGGCCCACGAACACGTCGAGGTGCCCATAACCGGGAACGATGTGCAGGGTGTGGCGGCCCGGCTCGCGCCGATCGAACCACTCCCAGGTGCGCTGCTGGCTGATCGGCAGGAAGCAGTTGTTGGCGCCGCCGGTGATGAACGAGAAGCGCGCGTCGGTCAACGGCGGCTGCGCGGTGAAGTTCGCGGGCAGCTCGGGCCGGTCCTCGACGCTGACGAGCTCGCCCAGCTGCACGCACTTGGCGATCTGCTTGAAGAACGTCAGCGGCGCGGGCCCGAACTCGCCCTTCGTCCACTCGTGCACGGCCGGGCTGAGCTGCTCGTGCGTCCACAGCGTCGGATCGCCGGAGCCGAACATGAAGCTCGACACCTTGCAGACGCCGTTGTCGCACTGGCGGCGCGAGAGCTTGCAGTAGGCGGTCAGCGCCTTGGGCAGGATCCACGGCGCGCCGGTGCGGCCCCACTGCGGGTCGAGGTAGCCCAGCAGCCGCGACACCGGCGGCACGACGTACTTCAGCTTCAGGCCCGCCACGCGCGGCACGACCGGATGCAGCGTCACGGCGCTGGCGACGACCGTGCGCACCTCGGGGATCAGCCCCGCGCAGGCGGACATCATGAAGCTCGTCGAGCCCTGGCAGTGCGTCACCGCCTGCAGCGATGTCGCACCGGTCTGCTGGAGCACCATCCTCACTGCCAGCGGATGGTCCAGGACCGCGGCCTGGTCGAGCGTCCACGTGTTGTTGGGCACGTCCATGCTCGCCCGCCAGGTCTCCATCCAGACGTCGTAGCCGGCGTCGAGCAGCGCGTCGACGAGCGTGTACGGGTTCGGTGGGCGCCAGATCTCGGTCCGCACGCCGACGCCATGGACGAGCAGCACCGGCCCCTTCGTCGGCGGCTTCGCGCCGCGCACGTTGATGACGTTGCACGGCACGCCGTCCGCGGTCGCCAGCGGGTACTCGACATCGGTGTGCGCCGCGGCGGCGGTCAACTCAGCCCTTCTTGCTCGCGATGTGGGTCTCCCACAGGCTGCCGGCGAACAGCGCGCTGAAGCGCCCGAGCGCGTCGACGCGGTGCGGCGGATGGACGCGGAACGTCGTCAGCTGGACGGCGAAATCGGCGGGCAGGACCTTGAGGATGCCGGTCGCGACGACCTCGCCGTCTGGCTCGCCGGACGCGACATGACCGGCCAGGATGTGGGTGAACAGCGTCGTCGTGTCATCCCAGACGTCGAAGCCGCGGTCGTCCTTGACCTCCTTGAAGCCGTTGAGCGTGATCGGGTGCCCTTCGCCGTCTGAGATCTGCAGCCGGTACTTCATGAGCTTGCGCTCCTTGCCGTCCTCGGCGGCGTCGACGAGCAGGTTGAACCAGCCGCGCGTGACCTCGAGCTTGCCGCCGAGCGCGTCGCACTGCACGTGGCCGGTGATCGAGCCCTCGTGCTGCGGGTCTGAGATGAAGCGCTCGATGTCCTTCATCAGCACCGTGACGTGGAACATGCACTTCGTGCCGGACTTCTTGCCCTGGCGATAGCCCTTGTCGTAGTCGTCCTCACCGAAGGTGATGAAGCCACGCATCTTCTCGGTGAACTCGAGGTCGGCGGGGTGCTCGCTGTCGGGCAGGTCCGATGTGGCGGCGCCCTCGTCTGCGTCGGCCGGGGGCGGAGGTGGTGCGGTCATGGCGGGTCCCTTCATGTCCTGGAGGATGGCGTCGGCGAAGCGGTCGGCCAGCCCGGCGATGGTGAGGCTCGGGTTGGGGCCGACCGGCCCGGGCATGACCGAGCCGTCGGCGATGTGCAGGCCTGGGTAGTTGTAGACGCGCCCCCACGGATCGACGACACCCTCGGCGTCGTCGCGGCCCATCGGGGCGCCACCGAGAGCGTGCACGGTGACGACGCGGCTGAGCAACCAGATCGGGTTGTCGAGGAACGTCCCGCCGAGCTCGTCGCAGATGCTCTTTGAGACGTCACGCACGCGCTCGAAGTACTTCTTCGAGGCGCCGTTCTTGCGCCAGTCGATGGCCAGACCGCCGTGCTTGAGCGACATGATCCCCTCGGGGACGTCGCGGCCCATGCCGAGTAGGGGCAGGAAGCTCGCCGACTCCGCGCAATCGCCGATCAGCTCGGTGATCTCGCCGCCGATGTCGGTGTCCTTGTGCGTCAGGAAGTTGCCGCCGAGCTTGACGAGCTTGCCCAGGTCGTGAAACACCGAGCGCGGTGCGTCGAGCAGCTGCAGCATCCAGCTGACGAACTCGGGCTGACCGGCGTCCTCCAGATAGAAGCCGCGCTCGCCGGGCTTGCCGGCCGCGTCGATCTCGTCGGGCATGCGGATCGCGCTTGTGATGACGGGCGCGTGCGCGGCGTCCAGGACATGCGGCACGCGTTTGCCGTCGGGCCCGTCGCTCTTGCACTGGCGCGCGAACGTCAGCAGGTCGCCGTTGCCCCCGAAGCGCGTGCCGAGCATCGGGCTGAGGTGCGGGAACGCGGCGCGGTTCTTCAGCAGCAGGTACGTCGTTCCCATCGTGCCGGCCGACAGGATCAGGCGATCGCAGGTGATCGTGTGGCGCGTCAGCGCGCGCGTGTCGGTCTTCACGCCCTCGGCCGCCTCGTCGTGGATGACGTACTCCAGGGTGTAGCCGCCACCCTCGCGCGGGGCGAAGGAGCGCACCTCGTGGCGCGTGCGGATATCCGCCCCGGCGTGCCAGGCGGCGGTGATGTACGTGTAGTCCAGCGAGTTCTTCGCGCCGTGGTTGCAGCCCAGGTCGCATTCGGCGACGTGCTTGCAGGTCAGGCGGGTGGCGCCGTGGATGTTCGGCAGCTGTTCGCGGATCGGCTCGCCGACCGTCACCGGGTCGCCGTCGTTGGCGAACGTCACGGCGAGGTTGACGAGGTTCCAGTCGTAGCCGAGCTTCTGTGCGGCGTCGCGAAACGCGCGCGTCTTGCGGGTCAGGTCGGACGGCAGCTCGTCGATCGGGTACTTCTGGACGTTCATCATCCGCTCGACGCGGTCGTAGTGCGGGTCGAGGTCGGCGCGCGTGACGGGCCAGTGCTCGTAGCCGTCCTTCCAAGAGCCGTGGCCGGGCTCCTCGCGCACGAACCAGTCCTCGTCCTTGCGCAGCAGGACGTTGGCGTAGATGAGCGAGCCGCCGCCCAGGCCGCTGGCGCAGATCGCGTCGATGTTCTCGAAGCTCCACATGTTGAACATGCCGTGGAGCCCCTCGCTGGGATCCCAGAACTGCGTCTTCATCCCCAGCGGCGAGCGCGGGAACGAGTTCGGGGGAAACGGCTTGCCGCGCTCGAGCAGGCACACGCTGTGCCCCGCCTCGGCGAGCCGGTACGCCGTGACCGAGCCCCCGAATCCGGACCCGACGACGACGGCATCGAAATGCTCTGCGGCTGCGGTCACACCTACCTACCTCTATCCGATGGTCGCCCTCGCTGCAATCGCTGGCATTATTCCGCGCCGCGTGGCCCGATGTGGACTCTTCGGCCTCGACGCATGCCCGCGGCCAGGTATCACCGACGCGGCCGCCCGGTCAGGTGACCGTGCGCAGCGCCTTGGGCAGCCCGTTGAGCACCTCGTGGCCGTCGGCGGTGACCGCGACGAGATCCTCTATCCGCACGCCGATCGCGCCGGGCACGTAGATGCCCGGCTCGACGGTCACGATGTTGCCGGCCACGAGCGGCTCCGTGCCGGTCTTGCTCAGCCGCGGGCCCTCGTGGACCTCCATCCCGACGCCGTGGCCGAGGCCGTGGCCGAAGTGCTCGGCGTGGCCGGCGTCGTCGATGATCGCCCGCGCGACGGCGTCGACCTCCTGGCCGGTCGGGCCGGGGCGGACGGCTGCCAGCGCCGCCTCCTGGGCGACGAGCACGGTGTCGTAGACGGCGCGGTCGCGCGGATCCAGGTCGCCGGTGGCGACCGTCCGCGTGCAATCCGAGGCGTAGCCGTCCAGCTGCGCGCCCCAGTCGACGACGACGAGCGTTCCGGCCGGGATCGGGACGTCGCGCGGGGCGGCGTGCGGACGCGCGCCGTGCTCGCCGGCGGCGACGATCGGCGCGAACGAGACGCCCTCGGCGCCGCGGCGGCGCATGGCGATCTCCAGGTCCAAGGCGACGTCGCGCTCGGTGCGCCCGACGATGCCGGCGCCGATGACCTCCTCGAAGGCGTCGTCGGCGAGCCGCGCGGCGGCGCGGATGCACTCGATCTCGGCGGCGTCCTTGACCGCTCGCAGCGCCTCGACGATCCCGCCGGCGCCGACGAGCTCGACGTCGTGCTCCGCGACGAGCTTGGCCAGCCGAGCGTGCTGTGAGACGGTGAGCTGGGCGTCGTCGAAGCCGAGCCGGTAGGGCGCGGCGGCCGGGATGCCCTCGACCACGCGCTTGAGCAGGTCGGTCTCGATCTCCTGCTCCCAGGCGGGGTCGAGCTGCTCGGCGGACTGCGTCAGGTAGCGAAAGTCGGTGATGAAGCGCAGCGCCCGCGCGCCGATGACGACGGCCGCGTTGGAGCCGTCGAAGCCGGTCAGCCAGCGGATGTTCACGAGGTTGGTGACGAGCAGCGCGTCGAGCTCGCGCGCCGCGACCTGCTCGCGCACGGCGACCACGCGGCGCGCGCCGGCGTCGGCCTTCACCGAGCGAGCTCCTGCCGGAGGATCTCCAGCGCGCCGCGGTAGCCGTCGACGCCCTTGCCCGAGACGGTCGCGACGCACGCGTCGCTGAGCACCGACACGTGGCGCCACTCCTCGCGCGCCATGACGTCGGAGAGGTGGACTTCGACGACCGGCACACCGGCGAACGCCACAGCGTCGCCGATCGCGCGCGAGTAGTGCGACCAGGCGCCGGCGTTGACGATCGCGGCGTCGGCGAGGTTCACGAGGCGGTGCAGCTCCCCCACGAAGTCGCCCTCGTGGTTGGTCTGAAAGAAGCGCACGTTGAGGCCGAGCTCGGCCGCGAAGCCGTCGATCGCCTGCTCGAGCTGGAGGAAGGTCATGCCCCCGTAGTGCGCGGGATCGCGCCGCCCGAGCTGGTCGAGGTTGACGCCGTGCATGACGTGGATGCGGTTGTTGTGGCCCATCGACATTCGGTCGCGTGGACTCTATGGCGTTGCCGGCGTCCGTTTGCGGGGGCCAAGGCATCCGGTCCGGGGGGGTCATGCGAATTGCGTGACTCATGCGCACGCGATTCGCACAACCCCCCGCCGTTCGCGGGCAGCGCCCGGCCGGGTCAGCCGGGCGACAGCTCGGTCACGGCCGAGAGCACGTCGGCCGCGTCCAGCCGCTGGCCGAACACCACGTCTCCGGGCGCGCGGACGAGGACGAACGGCACGCGCGTGCCCGTGCGCTTCTTGT
>JBBSQG010000107.1:0-8530 GCA_038258125.1 Solirubrobacterales bacterium | reverse complement strand
GCGGGCCGAAGCCCATGAACCAGCGGGGGCCGAGGCGGTCCGCCAGCCGGCCGGCGCGCCGCGACAGCGCGAACATGACCAGCGTCGTCGGCAGCATCGCGAGGCCCGCCTCCAGCGCGTCGTAGCCCGCGACCTGCTGCAGGAAGAGCACCAGGAAGAAGAACGTCACGCCGAGCCCGCCGTACATCGCAAAGGTCTGCAGGTTGCCGACCGCGAAGTTGCGGCGCCGAAACAGGCCCAGCGGGAGCATCGGATCGGTCGTGTGCGCCTCGTGCCAGAGGAAGGCCCCGAATACCGCGGCACCGGCGAGCATGAGGCCGATGACCTGCACCGATGCCCATCCCTCTGCGGGCTGGCGGATCAGGCCGTAGACCGGGCCGGCCAGGCCGAGTGCGCATAGGGCGGCGCCGGTCCAGTCGATCGAGCGTCGCACGGCGTCGTCGGCGCGCGGCGGGATCGCGATCGCCGCCAAGACCAGCGTGACGAGCACGAACGGGACGTTGACCGCGAAGATCCAGCGCCACGACCCGGAGTCGATCAGCCAGCCCCCGACGAACGGCCCGAGGACCGCCGCGATGCCCGACCACGCCGTCCACGATCCGATCGCCGCTCCGCGCTCGTCGCGTGGGAACGCGGACACGATCACCGCCAAGGCGCTGGGCGCCAGCAACGCACCGAAGATCCCCTGCAGCACGCGCGCTGCGACGAGCGCCTCGATGCTCGGTGCCAGAGCACACAACAGCGATGCGGCGCCGAACCCCGCGACGCCGATCGAGAAGACGCGGCGCTCTCCCAGGACATCACCGAGCGAGCCGCCGACGAGGAGCAACGCGCCGAGCGCCAGCAGGTACCCGTTTGAAACCCACTGCTGGCCGGCCAGGCCACCGCCGAGATCGTCCTCGATCGCGGGCAACGCGACGCTCACGACGGTGGCGTCGAGCCCCGCCACAAACGAGCCCATGATCGCCGCCAGCAGCGTCAACCGCTTCATCCGACGGCCCTCGCCGACGTTCATGCGCTGTCGACCCTACAGCGATCGCACTGCCCCGCCCTCGCAGGTGGCCTGCGTTGATCAGCGCGACTCGCGACGCCCTGATCACGGCCGTTGTGAGTTCGCCCGCGGCTGCTGCGGTGCTCGTCGCCGTTGACGGTCACTCGTTCCCGACGCGCAGCTGACGTGTCACCCTCACGGCGTCTTTGCTTGACCGGCCGGCAGTGTTCTTACCTGCCGGCGCTCAGCACGTGCGGCTGAGCGTCGATGGTGACCGCGGCGCTGCCCCCGAGGGCCACGATGACGTGCTCGCCGATCTCGGTGAGGCGATCTCTCGCTGCGCAACCACGACGATCGGCCGCGACGCGGTTCGCAGAACCTGCGCAGCGATGGAGCGCCGAAGTACGGTTCGCCAGCTCGCGCGTGGCGGCGCCGGGACGACGAGCAGCGCCGGTCCAACCGCGGCGATCGTGTGGGCCAGGTGCGCCGCGGGCAAGCGGTACGCGGAGACGTGCCGTAGGTCGATCCGCTCGCCCGGGAGTGCGGCGTCCACGATCTCGCGCACCGCGCGATGCATCGGCAGGACCGGGCGGCCGCAGGAACGCGGGTCCGCGAGCACGTGGATCACGGTCAGGCCCGCGCGACGTTCGGACGCCAGGCGCGCAGCGAACGTCGCAGCGGCTGCGGACGCGCCGGAACCGTCGTATGCCACCGCGATGCAATCGCTCTGCGTCGGTTCGGCGCTTACCGGGGCGGTGACCCGGGCGGCGGTGTGCGCGACCGCGCAGCGGTCGGTTGACTCATCGACTTCACACGTTGATTGCATGCCATTGACCATCGCGCAAGCCGGTCGGCGCAACCATCGGGCGCCAACCCCATCCGTTGACGCTTCGGACCCCATTGCGCACGCCGGGACCTCCTCGCAATCCGGCGTGTGAGACGGCTTCGTCCTGGCCAGTCGCGGGTGCGGTCGTCGTCGCACTCCAGTTGGGGTGCCGGCTCCATGCCCCCGGCGCATACGGCGCGACAGACTCCGACCATGGACACGAGCCACCGGTGCTTGCCAGTGCCCGAGTTCGTTGCAGCCTCGCGCGAGGCTTTCGCGCGGTCGCTGCCGATTGCGAGCGGTCGCCAATGGTGCCAACCCTGGGTCCACTCGTGTTCGTTGCGCTCGTCGCCGCGCTACCAGGCGCACCGTCACCGGCTGGCGTCAGAGACGCGATGCTGGAAATTGCCGACGCGCTGACCGAGCCCGGCTGCACGAGCCTGCGGGGCATCGCGCACGCTTCCTGGCTGCTCTGTGACGCCAGCGACAGCCCGCTCTACGCGCGGCTCCCCGCCCGCACGCTGCAGCACATCGCCCGTGAGACCGTGGCCGCCTTGCACTGCGCGAGGTAGCAGGCGAGCGTGGCTGATGCGCAGCAGGTTCAGTCGCTGGGCTTGGTTGCGCGGATGATCGCGGCCGCAGCCTGCGCGTGCACGCGATGGGTCTCGCGGATCTCGACATCGACGAGCCCCGCGGTGGTCAGCGCGGCCTCGAACTCCTGACGCGTCAGCGCCCCCGCGATGCAGCCCGTCCACTGCGCCACGTCGGCGCGCGTGGCATCGTCCATCCCGGGGTCGGCGATGACGTCTGAGACGGCGAACCGACCGCCGGGCCGCAGGACACGCGCGGCCTCGGCGAGCACCGTCGCCTTGTCGCCGGCGAGGTTGATCACGCAGTTGGAGATGACGACATCGACCGTCGCGTCGGCCAACGGGATGGCTTCGATGTGACCCTTGATGAACTCGACGTTCGTGACGTGGGCAGCCTGCGCGTTGGCGCGCGCAAGCTCGAGCATCTCGTCGGTCATGTCGAGCCCGATGGCGCGGCCCGTCTCACCGACGCGCCGTGCGCTGATCAGCACGTCGGCGCCGGCGCCCGATCCGAGGTCGAGCACCGTCTCGCCCGCGCGCAGGTCGGCGACGGCTGTCGGCACGCCGCAGCCCAGCGACGCGCCGACGGCGCCCTCGGCACCGGCCGACTCCGCGGCGTCGTACAGCGCGTCGCCGAAGACCTGCGCACCGGACGCGTCGCTCAGCGGCACCTCGGCGGGGCCGCAGCACGACGTCGGCGCGCACGCCCCGTCAGCCGCGGCGCGCGCGGCGGAGGCGTACTTCTCGCGAACCTGCTCGCGGATCGTTTCGGCGCTGCCCCCGTCGGGCACGGGAAGCTCGGGTGCGGGTGCCTGCGTGGCGAGCCCGCCCGCCAGCTCGATCAAGCAGCCCGCCGCAACGGGGTCGCGCGCGACGAACCCGGTCAGCCGCGTGTCCGGGGAGAGCGTGTCGAGCAGGCCGCGGGTGATCCCGCGGTGCAGCGTGCACACGACAGGCTGGTTCTCGGCGACCGCTTCGCGGTACGGGCAGTTGCACAGCTCGTAGGTCAGCGTGCCGGTGCTCTGCATCCGGCGCGTCGGCGCGAACCCCATCGAGGACAACACGGCGTGCATCGACGCCTCGGCGGTGGCCGGGCCGGTCTCCTCCGCAATCGTGCGACCGATCTGACGGCCGGTCGCCTCGACCGCGCGCAGGCTGCCGGCGCCTGTCGACATCGCGCTGGCCAGCCGGCGCCCGAGATCGAGATACGCTCGCTGCGGTTCGGCGCGAGTGGCCGCGTCGGGCTCGACGGACCACATGTCCCGCGGTCGCCCGCGTGGCTGGGCAACCCGGTCTCGCCGGATCAGCCCGGCCGCGCGCAGCCGTTCGAGGTGTACGCGCACGCCGTTTGGATGCAGCCCGATGCGCTGCGCGAGGTCTTCGGTTCCCGCGGGCGCGCGCAGGTCCGCAAGCAGGTGAAAGAGCCGCAACCGCGTGGGCTGGGAAAGTGCCTGCTCCGGTCGCTCGCCGCTGCCCATCCCCGAAGTTTATACATGCCGGTTGTGAAAACGCCTCGATTGGCCACCCCGCCGCATGCACCGATCACGGGGCGGCGAGCGTCGCCTCGATCGTGATCTGCGCGCCGGCGAACAGTCGCGACACCGGGCACAGCGCGCCGGCCTGCTCGACGAGATCGTCGAACGTCGCCTGGTCGAGGTCCGCCACCTTCGCCGTCACGTCGAGCGCCGACGTCGTGATGGTGGGAGCTCCGTCGACCTCTGCGAGCGCGACCGTGCAATCGACCATGAGCTCGTCGGGCGGGGTCCCGTGCTTGCCGAGCACGAGGGCCAGCGCCATCGAGAAGCAGGCCGAGTGGGCCGCGGCGCAGAGCTCCTCGGGGCTCGTCTTGCCTGCGGGCTGCTCGGTGCGGCTGGCCCAGGTCACCTCCTGGCCGGTGAACGCACCGCTCTCCGAACGGATCGTGCCATGGCCGGCGGCAAGCGACCCTTGCCAGACGACCTGAGCGGCGCGGTCGGCGATCGTGATCGGTGCAGCGTCGTTGACGACGGAGGACATGATTGCTCCTTCTGGGCTGGGGAATGTAGGAGGTCTAGGCACGTGCGGTCGGCGCTGGTACAAGGACGACCGGTCGGTCAGCCAGCGAGACGAGCCGGCGCGAGACGTGGCCGCCGAACCAGCCGAGGAGCCGGCCCCGCCGGCCCGATCCGATGACGATCTCGCTGGCGTTGCGCACGTGCGCGACGCGCGCGAGCATCTCGGCGGGCTTGCCTTCGAGCAGCACCTTCTCTGCAGCGGACACTCGCGCCGGCAGATCGTCGAGAACCTCACGGCCGTCTCGATGCGCGCGAACGACAGCCCGGTCGTAGTACGGCTGTCCGAGGTAGCCGTGCACCGGCGCGACCACGTGAACTACGACGATCCTGTCGTGCAGCTCCGCACGACCGGCGGCGAACGCCAGCGCCGCACGCGCTTGCGGTGTCCCGTCGTATCCGACGACGATCACAGCCGCCCGGCGGTGCTCGGCGCCGATGCGTTGACGCTCGGGCCGTGGAGCGTGCCGTCGGGCTCGGCCGTGCTGAGGGCGGGCGCGACGCAGGTCAACGCGATCGCGGGCGCGAGGGTGGTGCATCTCTGGGCTCCAGTGGCGAATGAAGAGGAAGTTGCGTACCGGGCAGCACATCGCTCGGCCCGCGCGGGGGGGAACGCGGACCGAGCGACGTCGTGCCTCAGTGGTTGGCCGTGGAGACGCGCCGCGGGGACACGCCGATCACGCCGGCGACGGTCAGATCGACGTCGCGAACCGCCGGGGCGTTCATGTTCGTCTCGGTCTGGCTCATCGAGCCGGCCGCGGGGTGCTCCTCGATCCAGGGATGGTCATTGCCTGCGGGGGTCATCTGAAATCTCCTTCTGTTGTGTGGTGGTCTGATCGGTTGTGGGTCTCATCGCGCCGGCGGGACAGCCGTCGTCATCGGATTGGCTTCGGAACGTTCGTTGGGGGGCGCCCGCGAAGACGTCGAGCACAGCGAGCGGGCTTGACCGCGGGACGCTTCAAGCTCTGCCGCGACGTGCTCGTCCACGGCCAGCGCGGCGAGGTGACGGGCAAGTTCGCGGCCCATCGCCTTCGCCGGCGGCCAGCCCGCAGCGGCGCGCCGCACGACCCGTGGCGCAGCCGGCACGCGGCTCAGGATCATGGCGGCGTGCTCTGTCAGCAGGACACCCTCGAGCACGCCAGCCGTCGGCGTCGACTCGATCGCGACGCCGGCGTGAGCGGCGATCGCATCGGCGGCCGTGTCGGCCTGCTGACAGGCAGCCGAACGATGCTTGATCAGCGCGTTCGTCACATCGCCGGCGGCGTAGACGTCGCGTGTGCCCAGCACGCAGCCGTGCCGATCGATGGCGAGAAATCCGTCGCTGTCGTGCGGCAGCCCGTCAACGGCAGGGCCGTCGAGCACGGGGACGCTCACGATCCTGTCAAACCTCAGCTGTTCGCCGCCCGGATGAAGCTCGACGACTCCGCGTGCGGGGATCTCGACGCGCGCCGCCGTGCGGACGCTCACATCGGCGCCATGCAGCCAGCCGGCCAGGGCGAGCGAGACGCGCGAGCCAAACGCCGCCAACGGCGCCGGCTCTGCGGTCACGAGGGTCAGATCGCAGCTCTGACACATGCCGCGGGCGCGGTCGGCGGTCATCAGCGCGAGCTCGTAGACCGCGATCGGATGGGTCGCGCCAGCGGGCACGACGAACCCGATCGAGCGTACGTACCCCTCTTCGACGTCCTGGATCAGGCCATGCATGCGCTCCTCGCCGCCGTCCAGGCCGAAGCACAGCGAGCGCGTGGCCGGACGTGGGAGCGCGCCGACGGCGACCAGCAGCACGTCGTAGGCGATCAGCTCGCCGTCGTCGGTGACGATGCTGTGGCCGGCGACGTCGACGGTCTGCAGACGTCCCCGCCGCAGGTCCGCGCCCGCGCCACCGGCCAGCGTCTTCAGCGCGGTGCGCTGGGATCCGGCGACGGCGAACGGGACCTGGGCGTCCATGGCGTGATCGACGAAGCACTCGTCGGGGGCCAGGACGGTGACGCGCGTGCAGTCGGCGGCGATGCGATGCAACCGGAACATCGCCTCCAACGCTGCGCATCCTGCGCCGGCAATCAGGACATCCAGCGGCGGGCGATCACGCATCGCGAGCCCCGCTCTGCGCATACGCGGTACGCCGGTCCGCGCTGGTCGAGCCGAACGTGAGGTCGGGCGCTCGGAAGTCCTGCAGGCTGACGATGTCGCCGTCGGCCAGGCAGCTCGGGCAGATCGCGCCGTAGGGTTGTGGGAACGGTCGATCGAAGGTCGCGTGGCAGCGCCGGCAGAAGGCGTCGGCCGTAGGTGTCGCTGCCGCCGACGGGCGAAGCTGCCCGACGATGCGCCGCACACGGCGGACGACATCCCGCCGATCGGTGGCGAGCGTCTCGGCGATTCCCTGGTGCGAGGTTCCGGCGAGCAGCATCGCTGCGACCGGGACATCGCCCGGGTCCAGCCGCCCGATCGCAGCCTCCCGGTGCTCGGCTGAGATGACGGGAAGATCGGTCTCCCCCGCGCCGGCCCGGCGCACGGCGTCGAGCAGCTCGTTTGCCGGGGAGCGCTTGTCGACGAGCGCGTCAGCTCCGGCGATCCTCGCTGACATCGCCAGGCCTGGTCCGGCGTAGGCGGAGTAGATGACGACGGCCGGCGACAGGACCCGCTCCTTGAGCGCCTGGCAGGCCGATAGTCCGTCGCCCCGCGCAAGGTCGTAGTCGGCGACGACGACGTCGGGACGGGAGCGGTCGAGCTCTCGCAGAAGCTCCTGCGCGTCGTGCGCGGCGGCGACCGGCTGCAGGTCGGGCGTGCTGACTAGGAGGCGCTGCAGTCCGGTGAGGACGGCGGGATGATCATCGAGGACGGCGACGCGAAGCATGCATTGGATGATCCCGTCCGGATCGCTGTCCGGCGATGGGGTGGTGGTCCCAGTTCGGGGTGGGTCGCGACGACGCTCACGGCTGGACGAGGCCGCGGCGAATCGCGTATCGCGTCAGCTCGACGCGGTCGCGCATCCCGAGCTTCTCCAGGATGTTCGCGCGGTGACGCTCGACGGTCTTCTTGCTGATGAACAGCAGTTCGGCGATCTGGTCGTTGGTGTGCGCCTCGGCGATGAGCTTGACGATCTCCTGCTCGCGGGGTGTCAGCGGGTCCGTTCTGGCGGTCTCCCCGCGGCGCGCGCGCTCGAGGTGCTCGCGGATCAGCGCCCGCACCGCGCCGGGATTCAGGAACGGCTCGCCGCGCATCGCGGCGCGGCACGCATCGATCAGGTCACGGTCGACGGCGGTCTTCAGCACGAACCCCGAAGCACCGCAGGCAAGCGCCTCGAAGAAGTACTCCTCGGTCTCGTGCATCGACAGGATCAGCACGCGGACGCCGGGCTTGCGCTGGGTGATCTCGCGCGCCGCCTGAAGGCCCGTCATGCGCGGCATCGAGATGTCGAGGATCGCCAGGTCGATGTCCTCGGCCATCACGCGCTCGACGGCCTCGGCGCCGTCCTGCGCCTGCGCCACGACCTCGAAGTCCGGTTGCTGATCGAGCACCCCCACGAGCCCGCGCAGGACGATCGGGTGATCGTCGGCCAGCAGCACGCGGGTCTTGAGCGGAACGGTCATGGTTGGTCGAGCGGTACCCGCAGGGCGACCTCGGTGCCGCCCTGCTTGGAGGGGCCGATCGACAGCTGAGCACCGATCAGCATCGCGCGTTCGCGCATGCCCCGAATGCCGGTTGCCGAGGTCAGCGCGTCGTCTGCAAGACCGCGACCGTCGTCGCTGACGCGGAGCATCACCTCGCCCCCCGCCTCCTCGAGCGAGAGCTCGACGTGGCTCGCGCGGGCGTGACGGGCAATGTTCGTCAGCGCCTCCTGTGCCACGCGGTAGACGACCAGCTCCTGCTCCTCGCTGAGCGGTCCGACGCGTTGCAGGCGACGGTCGATCTGCAGACCGGCGTGCTCGCCGAAGGACGTCGCCAGCGTCGACAGCGCGCTCTGCAGCCCGAGGTCCTCCAGCGCTTCGGGGCGCAAGCGGACCGCGATGCGGCGCACGTCCATGGCCCCGAGGCGCGTGGTCTCACGCAGCTCGTCGAGCTCGCCGCGAAG
>JBBSQG010000106.1:0-8581 GCA_038258125.1 Solirubrobacterales bacterium | reverse complement strand
TGGGCTCCTCCAACGAGAACTCCGCCTTCGGACCGGTGCTCAACCCGTGGGATCGCACGCGCGTGCCGGGCGGCTCGAGCGGTGGCAGCGCGGCCGCGGTCGCCGCCGGCTCGGCGCCGTGGGCGCTGGGCACCGACACCGGCGGCTCGATCCGCCAACCCGCCGCGCTGTGCGGGATCGTCGGCCTCAAGCCGACGTACGGCACGGTCAGCCGCTACGGGATGATCGCCTTCGCCTCCTCGCTCGACCAGGCCGGGCCACTGACGCGCGACGTGACCGACGCCGCGCTGCTGCTCGGGCACATGGTCGGCCGTGACGACCGCGACTCGACCTCGATCGGCTTTCCGGGGACGATCGAGCGGCCGACCGCGCAGCGCCTGGACGGGATCCGGCTCGGCGTGCCGGAGGAGCTGTCGGGTCAGGGAATCGGGATCGAGCCCGGCGTGCTGGCGTCGTTTCATGCCACCCTGGAGCTCGCCGAGTCGCTCGGCGCGACGGTGCAGCCCTGCCGGCTGCCGCACGCCCAGCACGCGCTGAGCGCGTACTACGTCCTGGCGCCCGCGGAGGCGTCGTCGAACCTCGCGCGCTACGACGGGGTGCGCTACGGCTCGCGCGTCGAGGACGGCGGCCTCGTCGGGATGTACACCCGGACGCGCAGCGAGGGCTTCGGCGCCGAGGTCAAGCGGCGCATCATGCTCGGCACCTACTCGCTGTCCAGCGGCTACTACGACGCCTACTACGGCCGCGCGCAGCGCGTGCGGACGAAGATCTCCGACGACTTCCGCGCGGCGTTCGCGGACTTCGACTTCGTCGTGACGCCGACCTCGCCGTCGGTCGCCTTCGAGCTCGGCGCCAAGACCGCCGATCCGCTGTCGATGTACTTCAACGACTACTGCACGGTCCCGATGTCGCTCGCCGGCATCCCGGCGATCTCGATCCCCAGTGGGCTCAGCGACGGGCTGCCCGTCGGCTTCCAGCTCGCCGGTCCGGCATTCAGCGAGAACCGGATCCTCGATGCCGCGTTCGCGCTCGAGTCGGCGATCGGCTTCGACGGCTCGCCCGCGCATCTCACGGGGACCGCGGCATGAGCGAGTTCGAGCCCGTCATCGGCCTGGAGATCCACGTCCAGCTCGCGACGAACACCAAGATGTTCTGCGGCTGTGCACTGTCCTTCGGCGAGCCGCCCAACACGCTCACCTGCCCGACCTGTCTCGGTCTCCCCGGCACCCTGCCGCGCGCCAACGCGCGGGCGATCCACTTCGGGCTGATGATCGGGCTGGCGCTCGGCTCCGAGCTGGCGCCGCGCTCGATCTTCCACCGCAAGAACTACTTCTATCCCGACCTGCCCAAGGGCTACCAGATCAGCCAGTACGACGAGCCCCTGTGCCGCGGCGGGCACCTCGGCGACGTACGCATCCACCGCGTCCACCTCGAGGAGGACGCCGCGAAGCTCGTCCATGCCGGGTCGAGCGGGCGGATCCACGGCTCGGACGCCTCGGTCGTGGACTTCAACCGTGGTGGCACGCCGCTGGCCGAGATCGTCACCGAGCCCGACGTGCGGTCGGCCGCGCAGGCGCGCGAGTGGCTGACGCTGCTGCGCACGACGCTGCGCCGGCTCGGCGTCAGCGACGTGAACATGGAGGAGGGCTCGCTGCGCTGCGACGCGAACATCTCGATCCGCCCGGTCGGGACGAGCGCGCTGGGCACGAAGACCGAGCTGAAGAACATGAACTCCTTCCGCTTCATCGAGCGCGGCATCAACGCCGAGGTCGCGCGCCAGGAGGCGCTGCTGCGCTCCGGCGGGCATGTCG
Source organism: Solirubrobacterales bacterium (assembly GCA_038258125.1). Lineage (GTDB taxonomy): Bacteria > Actinomycetota > Thermoleophilia > Solirubrobacterales > Solirubrobacteraceae > CADCVQ01. The sequence goes on along the minus strand of JBBSQG010000106.1, from coordinate 6,770 downwards.
TCCAGGAGACGCTGCACTTCGACCCGCGCACGGAGGCGATCACGTCGCTGCGCTCCAAGGAGCAGGCGCACGACTACCGCTACTTCCCCGAGCCCGACCTCGTCCCGGTCGCGATCTCCGAGGAGATGCTGGCCGCCGCCCGCGCCGACATGCCCGAGCTGCCCGCCGCCCGCGAGGCGCGCCTGCAGACACTCGGCATCAGCGCCGCGGACGCCCGCCAGCTCGCCTGGCGCAGCGAGCTGGGCGACTACTTCGAGGCCGCGCTCCGGGCGGGCGCAAATGGGTCCGCCGACCCGCAGCCGCTGGCCAACTGGGTCTGCAACGAGCTCGTCGCGCGCGTGGGGGAGGAGGACCCCAACGCCTCCAACGTGCGGCCCGACGCACTCGCCAAGCTCGTCGCGCTCGTCAGCGAGAAGGCCGTGACCGTCGGCAACGCCAAGCTTGTGCTCGACCGGCTCGTCACCGAGGGCGGTGACCCGTCGCAGATCATCGACGCCGAGGGCCTGGGGGCGATGGCGGGCGGTAGCGACGAGCTCGATCCGATCGTCGAAGCAGCGCTGGCCGCCAACGCCGACGCCGCCGAGAAGATCCGCGCCGGCAACATGAAGGCGATCGGCGCGATCATCGGGCACGTGATGCGCGAGACGAAGGGCCGCGCCGACGGCGGCGAGGTCACGCGGATCGTGCGCGAGAAGCTCGGCGTGTAGGCAAGCCCGATCTCCCTTGCAGCGCCGGCGCAAGAAGGCGCATCGCCACCGCCGGCGGGGCGTACCATCCGGGCAGACCCGCCGGCGCCGAAGGAGGCACTCGATGTCGAAGCTCATCCGCATGGACCACACCGGTCACTCGACGCTGGCGCGCTGGACGCCCGACGATCCGGCCGCCGTCGAGGCGGCGGTCCGGGCATTCCGCGAGGCGCTCGACCGCGGCTACCTGGGCATGGTCACCACCGGCGCCGGCCACGCCGAGCACGTGCGCGAGCTGCCGGTCAACGCCCCGCTCGTGATCATGCGCCTGCCGATCGCCGGCGGCTGAGCGGGCGGGTGGGGTCGAGGTCATGGTCACCGCCGAGGTCCTTCCCGAGGTCGCGGCGGTCCACTGGCGCCCGCGCGTCGACGCCGCCCACCTGGCCCGCGACGCCCGGCGGTGGACGCTCTGCTCGCTCGCCCATGTCGTGCCGTTCGCCGGCGCCGCGACGTTGCTGCTGCTCCTGCAGCCGCTGTCGCTGCCGGTGGCGCTCGTCCTGCTGGCGCACGCGTGGATCATCCCCGAGCTCTACGCGCAGCGGGGCGCGAACGTCCTGCGTCCGCGCGGCGCGGCGGCCCGACCGGCGGGTGCTGGTGCCGGTGACGCCGAACCCGAGCGTCGCTCGGTCGGCCTGCTCGGTGACCTCGTCGGCCACGACGCCCGCGCGCTGCACGCGCGTACCGGGCTGGTCGTCGAACCCGGGCAGCTGGGAACCTGGATCGTCGGCGAGGCCGGCGCCGTGCTGCTGCACGGCCACCGCCGGCGCGCCTACTGCTACTGCGTCAAGGTCGACCCGCGCCTGACGGCGGCGAAGGAGCTTCCCTCCGGCGACCGCATCGCGCACCTGCTGCTCGCCCTGCGCAGCGACGAGGCGGGCTTCGCGACGGTCGCCAACCTGTCGTTCTCCGGCGCGCGCTGGCGGCTGCGGCGGCGGCTGCGCGCGGAGCTGCGGCCGGCACTCCACGCAGCACTTCTCCGGTCCGACAGCGGGTCGAGCCCCGCTCCCTGAATCCCGGACAGCGGGCCAATGTCCGGGCTGTGGCGCGGCCTCACCATCATGGGCATGCCCGGCGCCAACTCTGACCTCACCCGCCGCGCCCTCGTCGAGGTCGCGGCCGCCTCATCGGCGACGATCGCCAAGGACCCGATCGTCCGTCGCTACCGGCTGGCGCGGGTGCCGCTCTACACCAGGACGGCCCCCGCACCGGATCGCTTCGCGCACCTGCGCAGAAGCTACGACTAGGAGCTCCCGGGGGAGGTACGCTTGATGGCATGTCCACCTCCTCTCCTTCCAGCGGTACCTCCCTCGGCAAGCGAGCGCTTGCGCTGCTCGTCCTGCTCGTCGCGGCCTTCGTCCTGTTCAAGGTCGTGCTCGGATTCCTGGCGTTCGCCGGCACGATCCTGCTCGTCGTCTTCGCGATCTTCGCCGTGATCTGGGCCATCCGGATTCTCTGACGGCGCCTCCGCCATGGCCGGGGGCGCCTACATCGTCATCGCGCTGAGCTTCGGGCTGGCCGGCGGGATCGTCGGCAAGATCAAGGGAAGCTCGTTCTGCATCTGGTTCATCGTCGCGACGGTGGTTCCGGTGATCGGCCTGGTCACCGCGATCGTCTATCGCTCCGAGCGCGACGAGCTGCGCCGTCTGTGCCCGACGTGTGGGCGTGTGTGCAAGCTGCACGACGCGCTGTGCGTGCGCTGTGGGACGGAGCTTGAGTTCCCCGACGAGGCGCTGGCGCCCGAGAACACGGCATTGTCAGCCCGCTAACCTCCGGTATCCACGCCGGCCACCCGGGCTGGCCTGTTTCTTATGCCGAGAGGAGGTCGTGATATGCGCGCGGTTGACGCCATCATGGAGTGCTTGAAAGCAGAGGGTGTCGAGGTCGTATTCGGCCTTCCCGGCGGAGCCAACCTTCCCACTTACGACGCCTTCGTCGACGCCGGGATCCGGCACGTCCTCGTGCGCCACGAGGCCGGCGGCGGCCATGCCGCCGAGGGCTACGCGAAGGCGACCGGCAAGGTCGGCGTGGCGTTCGCCACGAGCGGCCCTGGCGCGACGAACGTGGTGACGCCGATCGTCGACGCGATGATGGACTCCGTGCCGACGGTGTTCATCACCGGCCAGGTGCGCACCGACCTGATCGGCACCGACGGATTTCAGGAGACCGACACGCTCGGCATCACGATGCCGGTCGTCAAGCACTCCTTCCAGATCCGCTCGCCACTGGAGATCCCGCGCGCGATCCACGAGGCGTTCCACATCGCGCGCAGCGGGCGCCCAGGGCCGGTCGTCGTCGACATCCCCGTCGACGTCAGCCGCGCGGAGATCGCCTACGAGCCGGTCACCGACCTTCACCTGCCGGGCTACCAGCCGACGGTCGACGGCAACACGAAGCAGATCCGCCAGGCCGCCAAGGCGATGGCTTCGGCGCGCCGCCCGGTGATCTACGCCGGTGGCGGGGTCGTCAACGCCAACGCCTCCCAGGAGCTTGTGGACTTCGCCACGAGCGACAACTTCCCGGTGACCTGCACGCTGATGGGGCTCGGCGGGTTCCCGGCGCCGCACAAGCAGTGGCTGGGCATGCTCGGCATGCACGGCACGCGGACGGCGAACTACGCGATGGACGAGGCCGACCTCATCTGCTGCATCGGGGCGCGGTTCGACGATCGCATCACCGGCAAGCTGTCGGAGTTCGCGCCGCACGCGAAGTTCATCCACATCGACGTCGACCCGGCCGAGATCTCCAAGACCGTCGCGGCGCACATCCCGATCGTCGGCGACTGCAAGAGCGTCCTCACCAAGCTCGTCAAGGAGTATCGGGCGCTGGAGGGCGTCGACACCACGCGCACCGACGAGTGGTGGCAGAAGATCCGCGCGTGGCAGAAGAAGCACCCGCTCGGATACACGGACTCGGCCGACTCCGAGATCAAGCCGCAGTACATGGTCCAGGCGCTCTACGAGGCGACCGGCGGCAACGCGATCGTCACCTCCGACGTCGGGCAGCACCAGATGTGGGCGGCGCAGTACTACCACTTCAACCAGCCGCGCCGGTGGATCAACTCCGGCGGCCTGGGGACCATGGGCTTCGGCCTGCCGGCGGCGCTCGGCGCCGCCGTCGGCTGCCCGGACCAGACGGTGGTCTGCATCGCCGGCGACGGCTCGATCCAGATGAACATCCAGGAGCTGGCCACCTGCGCGGAGGACAAGATCCCCGTCAAGGTGTTCATCATGAACAACGGCTATCTGGGCATGGTCCGCCAGTGGCAGGAGCTGTTCTGGGAGAAGCGCTACTCGCACGTCGACATGGGCTCGTTCCCGGACTTCGTGAAGCTCGCCGAGGCCTACGGCGCCACCGGAATGCGCCTGGCCGACAAGGCGACGCTTGTCGACGACATGAAGGCGGCGCTCGCGACCGACGGCCCCGTCGTCTGCGACGTGCGCGTCACCCGCGAGGAGAACACCTATCCGATGATCTCGCCGGGTGCTCCCGCGCGCGAGATGGTCGGCTGATGAGCGCGCAGCGCGGTCTAGGACGGCCGGATGCCGGCCGTCGCAACCAAGACGCGGGGCCGGATGCCCCGCGGAGGTGACCAGGATGATGGGAGAGCCGGGAACCAAGGAGCTGCTGAGCCTCGAGGACCTCGAGGCAGCGGGCAACCTGCACAGCGGGCGCAAGCACATCCTCTCGATCCTCGTCGAGAACAAGGCCGGCGTCCTGACGCGGGTCGCCGGGTTGTTCGCACGGCGCGGCTACAACATCGACACGCTGACGGTCGGCCCGACCGACGACGAGCAGTACTCGCGCATCACGCTGACGTTCGACGGCGCAATGCACTCGGTCGACCAGGTCACCAAGCAGCTGCACAAGCTCATCAACGTCCTGAAGATCCGCGACCTCGAGCCGGCCGACACGGTCGCCCGCGAGCTCGCGCTGTTCAAGGTCGCCGTCGAGGGCGCGCAGCGCTCGGAGGTCATGCAGATCGCCGACATCTTCCGAGGAAAGGTCGTCGATGTGACGCGTCGCTCGGTGATCGTCGAGATCACCGGCACGACCGACAAGATCGAGGCCTTCGAGCGCATGGTGCGGCCGTTCGGCCTCATCGAGATGATGCGCACGGGCGAGATCGCGATCAGCCGCGGCCGCGGGGAGACCTGAGCCGGCGCACCGGTCCAATGATCACGGTGGACCTGGGATGGCACAGCGTGTTCGGCGGGTGGCTCCTGGCCGTCGACCGGCAGGCCGAGCTTGCACGCGACCTGGAGCCGGTGGTCGCCGAGGCCCGCGAGCAGCGCCATGCGGGTGCTCTGGCGGACTGGGAGGCCCGGCGCGGTGTTGCGCAACGCGATCATGAGCGCAGGATGGCGGAGTGGCATGAGCGGGATAGCCTGCGGCGCCGCGAGCTTCAGCACCGTGTCGTCGCTTGGGAGCAGGAACACGCCGCGCGGCGGGCGCTGCTTGTCGCCCGTGTGGCCCGCGCGCGGTCGCTCCCGAGCCTGGGGCTGGCTGCCGCTGGCATCCTGTTCGTTGTGCTCGTGACCAGCCAGCTGGCCTATGGGCTCGTTGCGGCACTCGTCGGCGGGGCGGTCATCTGCGGTCCGGCGGTGGCGAGCTTGCTGGCCATCCACGTCTCGCGTTTGCACGCGCCGGTTGCGGACCACGCGGAGGATGCGTTGCCGACTGTCGAGGACATCGGGTCCAGACCCCAGCCGGAACCCGAGCAGCCGGTCTCCTTCGCGGTCGTTGCGTCCTGGTGGGCGGGCGTAGCTCACAGAGGGCTGGGCCGCAACGACCCGAACCGCAACTACGGTACCGAGGGCGAAGAGCTGGTTCTCGCCGCACTCGCGCGTCGCCTGGCGGACGATCACGTCGCCATACCCGGGCCGCTGGTGAAGAGCAGGCTGGATGCCGACCTGGTCCTCGTCGGTTCGACCGGCCTCTGGGTCTTCGAGGTCAAGCACGTGACTGGGCTGATCGAGTGTCATGACGGCAGCTGGCAGCAAACGAAGACCTACTACGAACCGGGAGGCCGGCAGGTTGCCGAGGTGAAGCCGTTCCGTCTGGCACCCGACCACCAGTGGCTCTTGGAACGCGATGCGATCACGCAGACGCTGCGCAGCCGTGTACGGCGCTGGGACGACCTTGGAATCAAGATCCGTGGAGGGGTCTTGTTCAGCTTGCCCGGCGCCACATTCGACATCGACGGCACTCACAAATCAGACTGGGGGACGCTTGATTACTGGGCGCCGAAGGTTTGTGAGGCGCCCAACCTGGCGCAGATGACACCGCGCGCGGTGCTCGAGATCATCGATGCGATCCTCGCGCGCAATCACCAGATCCAGCGCCAGAAGGACCATCGGCGGGAGCCAGGGAGCGCGATCGATCTGGCCCCGCAGCTGTCGGCGGGTGTTGTGGCGGCGGTTGAGGATTACCGCTGTGGGCGATGAGAACGGCGGCGCGCATCAGCGCGGCGGAGGTCAAACCGCCACTCGCGCTGGCCGAGGTTGACCGTCGCCGCTTGCGCAAGCGCCTGGACCAGGCCGTCAAGCGCGCGCGGCGCGGAGGCCGAGGCGCCACCGCCGGTGGCGTGCTCGCATCGCTGACCGTGGCGCTTGCGCACGATGTCGACCCGTCGGCGGTGGTCTTCGCTTCACGGCGGCCGGGCGAGCCGTGGTTCTGCACCGAGCAGCCCGAGCGCGACCGGATGGCGGTGGCGGCGCTGGGCTGTGCCATAGCGATCGAGGCGCGCGGCCGCGACCGCTTCGAGGAGGTCTCCGCGCGCTGGCGAGCACTCGCCGCGGGTGCGCTCTGCGACGCCGCGGATGCGCGCGGCGCGGGCCTGATCGCCGCGGGCGGCTTCGCGTTCGCGCCGGACGGCGGGGCGAGCCCGCACTGGTCGGGCTACGCGCCCGCGTCGCTGCATGTGCCGGAGGTGTCGCTCGCCCGGACGGGCGACGAGGTCCAGCTGACCGTCGCCGCGCTTGCCCGCGCCGACGACACCGCCGACGATCTGCTGGCGCGGATCGA
>JBBSQG010000105.1:0-8614 GCA_038258125.1 Solirubrobacterales bacterium | reverse complement strand
GCGCGTCCGCGCGGTCTGCACGCGCGCTTCGTCAACGCCACCGGCAGCGCGACCGCCGCCGACCGCGTGCGGACCGCGCTGCGGCGCGCGGGGCACCGGGTCGCCGCCGCGCTGGCCGGCAGCACCGCCCGCGCGCAGGTATCGGGTGTCACGCCCGCTCCGGGTAGCCGCCCGGCGCCGCGGATCATCCCGCGCGCGGCATGGGGCGGCGATCAGTGCCCGCCGCGCGCGGCCCCCGCCTACGGCGGGGTGCAGCTCGGCGTCGTCCATCACACAGTCAACGCGAACGCGTACAGCCGCGCGGACAGCGCAGCCATGGTCTTGTCGATCTGCCGCTATCACCGCAACGAGAACGGCTGGCGTGACATCGGCTACAACTTCCTCGTCGACCGCTTCGGGCAGATCTTCGAGGGTCGCGCGGGCGGCATCGACCAGCCTGTGATCGGCGCCCAGGCGCAGGGCTACAACGGCGTCTCGACCGGCGTCGCGAACCTCGGCACGTTCACCGGCTCGCGCCAGACGGCGGCCGGCGCCAGCGCGACGGCCGAGCTGCTGGCCTGGAAGCTGTCGCTGCACGGGATGCCAGTCGCCGGACCCGTCACCGTGACGTCGGCCGGCGGCCCGACGAACCGCCACCCCGCCGGTAAGCGGGTGACCTTCCAGCGCATCGCCGGCCATCGCGACGCCGACCGCACGACATGCCCGGGCGACGCCTTGTCCTCCGACCTGCCGGCGATCCGCGCGCAGGCCGCCGAGCTCGCGCCGCAGTACGCATTCCTGCCGCCGGCCGGCGCGGTCACCCTGCAGACTCCCGACACGACGCTCGACTTCCCTCAGCCGGCGCAGCTGCAGGGGCTGGCGACCGACGCCGCTGGACGGGCGCTGCCCGGCGCGCCGATCTCCGTGCAGATCGTCGGCGCGGGCGGGTCAACGACGGTCGCGCGCGCGACCACCGCCGCGGACGGAACATGGGCGGCGCGATTGCAGACGCAGTACTCGCGCACGTTGCGGGCGGTCGTCCGGCTGCCCGGCGGCGCGCTCGTCGGCTCACCGGCGCTCACGGTCTCGGTCGCACCGCGACTGGCGCTGCGAGCACCCAAGCGGGTGACCGCACTGCGGCGCTTCACCGTGCGCGGAACGGTCGGCCCGCGCCGCCCCAAGCTCGTCCTGGAGATCTCCCGCAAGGGCTCCGACGCACGTCAGCACCCCGTCGCGCGCCTGCCGGTGAAGGCCCGCCGCGGACGCTTCACGGTGGGCGTCCGGCTGCGCCGCCCAGCGCTTCACCGGATGCGCATCCGCTTCGCCGGCGACGAGCGCAATGGCACCGCACGCTCGGGCGATGTGTACCTGCGCGCCGTGCGCCCGCGCTGACCGACGCACGACCGCAACGCCCGGTTCACGCGCTCGACACAGTTCGCAACGTGCTCGACACAGTTCGCACACAGCCCGGAAATCGGGAGCTGGAAGCGTGCCTGATTCCGGTTTCGCAGGCTTTCAGGAGGACGCACGTACATGGGCACGACGATGGAGAGGCCGGCCGCCGCGTCCCCGACAAGCGGGGCGGGACGCAAGGGCCGCTGGATCGAGCACTGGGAGCCAGAGGACGACGCGTTCTGGGAGAGCACCGGCAAGAAGATCGCCCGCAAGAACCTGTGGCTGTCGATCTTCTCCGAGCATCTGGGCTTCTCGATCTGGGTGCTGTGGACGATCATCGTCATCAACCTCACCAACGCCGGCTTCACGCTGTCGCTGTCAGAGAGCTTCCTGCTCGTGGCCCTGCCAAGCCTCGTCGGGGCGGCGCTGCGGATTCCCTATACGTTCGCCGTGCCGAAGTTCGGTGGCCGTGCCTGGACGACGATCAGCGTCTCGCTGCTGTTCATCCCCGTCCTGCTGCTGGCAATCGTCGTGCCGAGCGGCTGGCTGGCCGAGCAGAGTCACGCCACGCAGATGTGGGTGCTCGGGCTGTGCGCGACCTCGGCCGGTGTCGGCGGCGGCAACTTCTCCAGCTCGATGGCGAACATCTCGTTCTTCTTTCCCGAGCGCCAGAAGGGCCTGGCACTCGGCCTGAATGCCGCCGGCGGCAACATCGGCGTCGCCGTCGCGCAGCTCGTCGTGCCGCTCGTGATCATCGTCGGGCTGCCCGCGGCGGCCGTCAAGCTGCCGGTGCACGAGGTCCACCTCTCCTACGCCGGCCTCGTCTGGATGCCGTTCATCCTGCTCGCCGCGGTCCTCGCCTGGACGCGGATGGACTCGATCGCCGACGCGCGCACCGACAAGCGCTCCTACTCGCGGTCGCTCAAGCACAGCCAGACCTGGATCATGTCGCTGCTGTACATCGGCACCTTCGGCTCGTTCATCGGCTACGCGTTCGCGCTGCCGCTCGTCATGAAGAACACGTTCCCGGAGTTCCTCGGGGCGCACCCGTTCATCGCGACGTACCTCGCCGGACTGGGCTTCCTCGGCGCGCTGATCGGATCGGCCGCGCGGCCGTTCGGCGGCTGGATGTCCGACAAGCTCGGCGGTGCGCGGGTCACGCTCACGGTGTTCGTGGGCGAGGCGCTGTTCACGCTGACGGCGATCGTCGGCGTGCAGCAACACGACTTCACGCTGTTCTTCGCCTCGTTCATGGTGATCTTCCTGCTGTCGGGCATGGGCAACGGCTCGACGTACCGGATGATCCCGTCGATCTTCGCCTCGCTGGGGCGCAAGGACGCCGCCGAGAACGGGATCGACCCCAAGGTGTCCGTCAAGGACTACAAGCGCCAGGCGGCCGCGGCGATCGGCATCATCGGAGCGGTCGGCGCGTTCGGTGGCTTCCTCATCCAGGTGGTCTTCCGCCAGGCCAGCCTCGGCGTGTCGGCGGCGGTGAAGGTGGCCGAGACGCCCGCCGACAAGCTCGCGGTGGCGCAGTCGATGTCGGAGTGGTCGGTCCCCGCGCTGTGGGTCTTCCTCGCCGCCTACGTCGTGTTCGCCGGGATGACCTGGTTCTTCTACCTGCGCAAGAGCTGGGCGACCGACAAGGTCGCCAGCTACGCGCACGCGTCGGTCTGACCAAGCCTCCTCAGGGACGGCGGCCGCCGGGGTGACCGGCGGCCGCCGTAGTCGTCCTGGCTCGCCGTGGCGACGCCGTTCGGGAGCGAGCGATCAGCCGGGAGCCGGTCCGCCGCGCCCGTAGTGCGCGGCCAGTGCCGTGATCCAGAAGCTCACGACACTAGGCTTTCGCCGCGATGCGGCGGCTGCCCTCCACCGACGACCACGAGCAGCACGCCAGCCGCTCGGCAGGCGTCCGCTTCTGCGCCCGCCTCGCCGACTCGTCGGCGTTCAACGTCGTCATCTTCGCCGTCATCCTGGCCAACGCCGTCGTGCTCGGCCTGGAGACCTACGACGGCCTCGTCCGCGAGACCGGCGGGCTGCTGAGCACGCTCAACGACGTCTTCCTCGGCGTCTTCGTCGTCGAGCTGTGCATCCGCCTCGTCAGCTTCGGCTCGCGCCCGCGGGATTTCTTTCGCAGCGGTTGGAACGTCTTTGACCTGCTCGTCGTGCTCGCCTCCTTCATGCCCGGGCTGCGCGAGAACGCGATGCTCCTGCGCCTCGTCCGGCTGGGGCGCGTGCTGCGTATCGTGCGGCTGCTGCCCGACCTGCGCGTGTTGACGATCGCGATCGGGCGCTCGATCCCCGGCGTCCTGTCGCTCAGCGTGCTGGCGATCCTGATCCTCTTCATCTACGGGATGGTCGGCTGGACGATCTTCGCCGACCATGCACCCGAGCAGTACGGCACGATCGGCGAGGCGATGCTGACGCTGTTCGTCACGCTGACGCTCGAGAACCTGCCCGATCAGCTCGCCCTCGGCCGCGAGCTGTCGGAGTGGACGATCCTCTACTTCGTCTCCTACGCGCTGATCGCCGCGTTTCTCATCTTCAACATCCTCATCGGCGTCGTCCTCAACTCCCTGGAGGAGGCGCGCGCGATCGAGCACGCCCGCGAGCGGCTGGACCGGATCGAGCACGGTGGCGAGACCGGGCCCACGGTCGAGGAGCGCGTGGCGGCCGTGCGCGAGGCGCTGGATGAGCTGGAGGCCGATATCAAGCAGCGACCGGCGCCGTCGGGATAGGGAACGCCGCGATCCTCAGCGACCAATCCGGCTCGGCCCGCGCATCTCAGTAGTAGTGGCGGCGGCTGCCGATCCCCCGTCCCATCGCGCCGGCGACGGCGAGGATCAGCCCGACGAAGATGGCGATGATGCCGACGCCCCAGAGGGCGGCGAGCTCGGGGTTCATGACGGCGACGATCAGCATGAAGATGCCGAAGACGATCATTGAGGTCTCCTGACCTGAGGGTGACGCGCCGGGTGTCCGGTGGCGGTCAGGTCCGCGGGCCGCGGGGACGGTGAGGCGACTCGCAGGACTCCTATCGACAGGCCAGCCCGCGACTTGAATCGGCGCCGGCTGGCGGGCGGCGGTCAGCGCGGGGTCCAGCCGCCGGTCTCGCCCTTGTAGAGCCCCTCGCCGCGCACGACCTGCCGCGCGCTGCGCCAGAGGATCTGCAGATCCAGGCGCCAGGTGCGGTGCTCGATGTACCAGAGGTCAAGCTCGATCCGCTGCGCCCAGGGCAGCGACGTGCGGCCGTTGACCTGCGCCCAGCCGGTCAGGCCGGGCCGCACGGCGAGGCGGCCACGCTCGCGCTCGGTGTACTGCGCGACCTGCGACGGCAGCGTCGGCCGCGGCCCGATGATCGCCATCTCGCCCTTGACCACGTTGACGAGGTTGGGCAGCTCGTCGAGCGACGTGCGGCGCAGCAGCCGGCCGACGCGCGTGATGCGGGCGTCGCCGGCGTTGACCGCCATCCCGGCGCCGATGTGCTCGGCCCCGGCGACCATCGTGCGCAGCTTGAGGACCTCGAACTCGCGCCCGTGCAGGCCGACGCGGCGCTGGCGGTAGAACGCGCCGCCACGCGACTCCAGGCAGACGGCGATGATCGCCAGCGCCAGGAGCGGCGCGGCCACGATCAGCCCGGCGGTCGCGGCGGCGATGTCGAAGGCGCGGCGCAGCATGCTCAGCGCGTCCCCTCGGCGGCGTCCCAGCCGGCCGGCGTGCCGTGGCGCAGCCAATCCCACAGCCCGGCGGCGACCGAGGCGGTCGTCAGGACGTAGTAGCGCGCGACGAGCAGCGGGCGCCGCGGGTAGTTGCGCCCGAGCAGCGCGGCGACGATCAGGGCCAGCTGCAGTGCCAGGGCAACGGCGTAGAACGCACTCGCCGCGCCGAGCGCGAAGCTGGCGATCAGCGCGCCGACATGCAGGAAGGGCGCCGCATAGCGCAGCGCCCGATGCGAGGCGATCATGAGGGCGTACAGCGGGGGATAGCCGCGCGGCGACAGCAGCCCGCCGCGCAGGACGATCGGCCAGGCGTGACTCATCATGCGCCGCTTGCGCGCGAACTCGCCCTCGATCGAGGGCACCATCTTCTCCGTCGCGCGCGCCTGCGCCACGTACACCGCGCGCCAGCCGCGCTTGACCATGTTGAAGGGGAACGAGAGGTCGTGGCCCATGATCGGATCGACCGCGATGTACGCCTCGCGGCGGGTCGCGTAGATCGCGCCGTTGCCGCCGGTGACCGAGTGCAGCTTGGACTCCATCGCTCGCAGCGCCATCTCGTAGCGCCAGTACAGCCCTTCTTGGTTCGTCCCGCCGTCGTTGACGAACCGCACCTGGCCGCAGGCGTAGCCGACCTTCGGATCGGCGAACGCGCCGACGAGCGTGCGCAGCGCGTCGGGGTCCCACGTGCTGTTGGCGTCCGAGAAGGCCACGATGTCGGCCTCGGAGCGGGCGACCGCCTGGTCCTGCGCGCGGATCTTGCCGCCTCGCTCGAGCTCGAGCACGTCGTCGGCGCCCGCGCGGCGGGCCTCGAGCACGGTCCCGTCGGCGGAGCCGTCGCTGGCGACGACGATCCGCAGCCGCTCGCGCGGGTAGTCGAGCGCCAGCGCGTTGTGCACCTTGTCGGCGATCACCGCGCCCTCGTCGTGGGCCGCGATGATCAGGCTCACCGTCGGCGGCTCGGCCGGCGGGTCGACCGGGCCGGCCGCACGGGTGCGGCGCAGGCGCGCGAGCGCGGCAAGCAGCAGCGGGTAACCGAGCTGCGCGTAGACGAGCAGGCCGACGCAGAGCCAGAACACGATCTCCCAGACGAGCACGCGCCCATTGTCACCGAGGACACCACAACCAGTCGCGGCGACCGATGGCAGCCCGGAGCCCGCTACAGCTGCAGGTGCAGGCGCAGCGCGTTGTCCACGGACGCCATGAGGCCCGGGGAGAGCCGTCCGAGCTGCGGACCGATGCGTTCCACCGAGACCGATCGCACCTGCTCGGCCTGCGCTTTGGAGTCGACTCGCAGGCCCGTCTGATCGGCCGCGAGGAGCACCTGGAACGCGAACACCCGCGCGACGTTGCTCGTCACCGGAACGACGGTCACCACGCCCCTGCCGAGCCGAGCGGCCGCCGCGTTGGCACGGTCGTTGCTGACGATGATCGCGGGACGCCGCTTGTCCGCCTCGCTGCCCCGGGCCGGGTCGAAGTCGGTGAGGCGGACCTCACCGCGCCGCATCGCTCAACCCGTCGGCTGAGGTCTGCTCCCACGCTGCGGCGTCGCCCGAGGCTTCCCACTCGTCCCAGGCAACGGCGTAGTCCTGCTCCAGCCCGGCGTGTCGCAGCAGATGGACCGCGTGTTGGACGGCCGCCGAGCGCGACCCCAGGCCGGTGCTGCGGGCGTATTCGTCGAGTAGTGCTACGTCTTCGTCCGACAGGCTGACGCTGAGCTTCACCGGTCGCATGCTACTCGGGTAGGACCGCTCTACTACTCGGCGAGGACTCGGTGATCGTGCACCAGGCGATCACCACCGACCTGCGCCCGCCGGCCGCTGATCAGCCCAGCGCGCCGTAGAGCGCGAGGTGTTGCGCCGCGATCGCGTCCCACGAATACGGGCCGGCGGCGGCCGCGCGGGCTCCGGCGGCAAGCCGGTCGCGGGCACCGGCGTCAGCGAGCAGGCGGCGCAGCTCGCCCGCGAGCGCGTCCGCGTCGCCGCGCCGCACGAGCGCGGCGGCGCCCTGCTGCGCGACCTCGGGGAAGCCGCCGACATCGCTCAGCAGCAGCGGCGCGCCGAACGCCAGCGCGGTGAACAGCACGCCGGACTGGTCGATCTCGCGGTAGGGCAAGACCACGAGGTCGGCGCGGCGGAAGTAGGCGGCGAGCTCGTCGTCGGCGACGAAGCGCGGCACCCAGCGCACCGATGGCGGCGCGCTCTCGCGCAGCGCGGCGATGTCCATCCGCGGCATGCCGACGATCCACAGCTCGGCGTCGATCTGGGCGAGACGCCAGGCGTCGAGCAGGACGTCGATCCCCTTGTAGGGCCGCATCAGCCCGAAGCAGAGGACGACCGGCTTGTCGACCGCGGCGAGGTCTTGCGGCAGCGTCCGCGCGCTCCCAACGCGCGTCAGATGGTCAAACGCGCCGTGCGCGATGACGTGGACCTTCTCGGGCGCGATCCCGAGCGCGTCGACGAGCCGGGCACGCCCGTGCGCGGAGTGCACGACGACGGCGTCGACACGTTCGTAGAGGCGGCGCTGGGCGGCGAGCTGGCCGCGGCGCGGCTCGCGCGGCAGGACGTCGTGTGCCGTCAGCACGAGCGGGCTCGTGCGGGGAAGCAGGTGGACGTCGAGCGGTTGCACGGTGAGCCACTGGAAGTGGACGACGTCGGGCCGATCGGCGGCGACCGCGCGGCGGTAGGCGAGCATGTCGGGAACGTGCTGGGCGAGCTTGGCGGCAAAGCGCGCCCGCGACCCGGCGCCGACACCGGCCCGCCCACCCGCGCGGCCGTAGAAGCGCTCGACGCGCGCGTAGCCCTCGGCGGCCGGCACGGAGCCGTAGCCGAAGCGGCTCGTCTGCAGGCGTACATCGGCCCCGGCGCGGGCGAGCGCGGCACATAGCGCGTGGTCGTAGGGCGGCGTGTAGGCCGAGGGATCGACGACGTCCACGCGCACGGGACGAGCGTAGTGCCGTGGAGGGTGTGTCGAACAGTTCGCGGCCCGCGCGAAGTATTCGACACAGCGCCGCGCGGTCGGGCGTTCGCCTCGTGTCAGCGCGGGTCAATAACGTCAGCGCGATGCCGCCCGAGCTCTCCTACTGCGTCGTGAACACCGACGGCCGCACGCTGCTGCTGCGCTGCCTGGACGCGATCGCGCGCGAGCAGGCGACGCTCGGCTTGGCCACCGAGGTGCTCGTGCTCGACAACGCGTCGGTCGACGGCTCGGCCGGCGCCGCGCGACACCACCCCGCGACGACCGAGGTCGTCGCGCTCGACAAGCGCCGCGGGAAGGGGGAGAACGACTCGGCGCTGTTGCAGCGCTCGCGGGGGCGCTACTGCCTGCTGCTCAACGAGGACTCCGAGCTGCTGCCCGGCGCCACCCAGGCGCTTTGCGACGCGCTGGAGGCCCACCCGCACGCCGCCGCCGCGGGCGCCCGCCTGCTGCGACCCGACGGCCGCCAGCAGCCGTCGGCGTGGCGCGGTCCCACCCCGCTGACCGCGCTCGTCGGGGCGCTGTTCCTGCACCGCCGCTACACCGTC
>JBBSQG010000104.1:0-8637 GCA_038258125.1 Solirubrobacterales bacterium | reverse complement strand
GGCTGATCCCCGAGCTCGACAGCCATCGCGCCGCATGACCACCGCGGCACGGCACAGCGAACTGGACGCGCTGATTGAGGAGCTCACGGTCGACGCCTACGGCGACGAGGAACAGCTCTCCGGCTTTCACTGCGGCGCTGAGGAAGCCTTCGACGACGGCGAGTCCGCGTGTATCGTCGGCGTGCAGATCCAGATCACCGCAGTCGATCAGGGACGTGACGCCCGCACCGGTCTGCTCGCCCGCGTCCAACGCGACGGCGCGACCTACGAGGTTGCGCTCGCCGACCTCACCTTCGCTGCAGGCAGCCGTTTGGGGCTCGTCGTCGCGGCGTATCGACGCTGGCAGGGACGCACGCCGTAACGGGTGCTGCGCCACCGGCATGCGGGTGCATCCGTTGTGTCTATCGGCGCCTGCGTCCGGTCTGGACGGGGAGTGCGACGGACAGCTCGATCGCGTAGCGCGGTCTGAAGCTGGTGGTCGTGATGCGGACTGCCTGGATGCGGTCGGCGCGGTAGGCGCGCACTTCGCCGGTCCCGGCCTTGACCGCGTAGACGAGCAGGTTCCCGGCCTTGGATCGCCGCAGCGCGTAGGGCTCGATGAGCCTTGTCGAGCCCCGGTAGGTGAGCTCGACGAGCAGGTGGTTGGCACCGGCAAAGCGGATCTGCTCAAGCGGCGCGCCATCGGGCCAGCGTGTGATGGTCGGTGGTGCGATCCAGCCGGCGTCGATCTGCTCGCCGCCAACGGGTACCGCCGCGAGCAGCTCGACTGGCGCGCCTTGCAGCCAGCCAAACACATCGTCGAGCGCGACGATGAAGTCCTCGACCGGCGGAAGCTCGGGAAGCTGGTGGGCGAGCATCGCATGCCAGTCGGCACGGAGGTCGGCTGCCTTCTCCTCCGACGTGACCGCCCTGAGCGTCGGAACGGCGACGTCCTTGTGGGCGCATTTGCGCTCCAGCACGGTCATGACGAGATCGCGTTCGTCGTGAAGGTCGGCGCGACGGTACAGGTTGACGACGTCGTAGAGGTCACGGGGGCGCGTGCGCTGTCCCAAGGCGCGCAGCTTCTCGGCGAAGACCTCGACGAACGTGTAGCAGCCGACGGTGGCATCGGCAGCGAGCTTGTCGTCGTAGGCGTGCGCGATAGGACGGCGCACTGGAGCCTCGACGACGATCTCGTCGTAGGTGAGATCGAGCTTGACGCGCGCCTCGCCGGGTGCGCCGCGCGGGCCGCGGTAGTAGATCCGGCCCTCGGCGGAACGACCGTCGGGCCGCAGGCGAACCACCGGCGCGCGGCCCGTGAGCCCGATACCGCTTTCCTGCTCGACCACGTCGAGCATCTCACGAAGCACTGGTAGCAACGCGTCGGGCTCCAGCGGACCGTGTTCGAGCACCGTGAAGTCCAGGTCCTCGGAGAAGCGATAGGTCTCGACGTAGCACTTCTTCAGGCAGGTCCCGCCCTTGAACACCCAGTGCTCGCGCAGGGCGGGGTGCGACCCGATGCCCCACAGCAGCCACCCCAGGACGTAGTCCTTCTCGACGACCTCCTCGGTCAGGCCCCATTCGCGGGCGCGGGTCTGCAGCGTCGCGCGAACGATCATGAGTCCACGCGCGTGTTGAGGAGCAGTCCCCAGCGGTTGGACTTCGTGCCGCTGGCCGGCCTGCTCGGGTCCAGGCGCCCGACGCCGGCGCTGACGCGTTTCAGGCATGCCACGAGCAGCTCGTCGTCGCCGATGCTCAGGGTTTCGGCGATGTAGCCCAGTCGTTTGAACACGGTGCGGTTGCCAACTCGATCGCCATAGTCGATAACACGCGACCAGTTGGCGTCGTTCTCGCCGACGTAGGTCATCAGCGCCTCGGTCGTGTGGCGCAGACCGCCACCCAACGAGGGATCGTCGAGGCAGTCGACGAGCGTGCGTTCGCGATCTGACACGTCGACGGCTGCTCCATCACGCCAGACGCGGCGCGTCCCAAACAGCGCCGAGGCGGGACGGTGGCGAACCTCCAGGCGCGCGCCGCCGATCGTGCGCCCGCGATGAGGAACGGCTCGAGTCGTGATGAACACCGTCGTGGAGAAGATCTGGTCGGTGAGGTCCCAGTGATGTAGCGCCGTCCAGCCGCCGACATATCCCGGACTCAGAGCGACAGCCGCGACCACCCAAGGGTCGGCACGCCACGTCGCCGGATCCTCAGCCTCCAATGGCACCGTCGTGTACAACCCGCGCTGCACGCGAGCGACCCAGCCCTGCTCGGCCAGGTGACGCAACAGGCGCGCCGCGCGCGCACGATCGACGCCCGCGGCCACCGCCGCGTCGTCAGGCGTGAACGGACCCGGCAACTCGCGGTGCAACTGCGCCACGAACGCCCGGTTCGCCCGAGAGAGACCAGCGCAGGCCATCGGGATACTATAACTCGCTAAACGCCGTCTAGGTCGGCGTTGGTCGAGAGATGATGTCGAAACGCCGGCGGGCGTGTCGCGCCAGCCACACGCCCGCAATGGGCGCACCTCATCGATCTGGCCCGGGTGGCGCCGTATCGGTACCCCGGTCGCGACCGCCGTTGAGGAGGTCGTCGAAGGCCCTGCCGTGTTGGCTTCGTTCTCGGTCGCGCAGCGACTCGGTGTAGATCCGCAGCGATGTCGATGGATCGCTGTGTCCGCCCTGGTCCGCCACCCAGCGCGGCGGCGCACCGGCCTCGTGCAGGAACGTGAAGTACGTCTTGCGCAGGGCGTGTGCGGTAACGCCGTCTCGCAACGCGGGTTGACCGCGCTCCGCAAGCACTGCGTTGGTCTCCGTGACCAACGGTTTGATGATGCTGACCGAGGCATTCGAGCCGTCGTAGCGCGTGCCTTTGCTCGTCGGAAGCAACGGGCTCGCCGCGGGCCGCCCGCAGGTCATCTCCAGGTAGCGCTGGACGTCGGCGACGGTGTCGGGGGTCAACTGCACCGTCCGCACACCGGCGGGTGTCTTGGCCTGCCCGACGTGCAGGGACTTGGCGATCAGGTCGATGTCGCAGCGGCGCGTGCGGCAGGCCTCGTCGATGCGTAGGCCGGCGGCGCACAAGACCCGCACCCAGAGACGGAAGAAGGGAATCGGATCTCCGGCCTGCTCATAGCGCGACTGGCGGTAGTGCGCGGTCGACAGCGCGATCGAGAGTCGCGACGCGATCTGCGGATAGGTCAGGCCCTCCGAGCGGAGCTCAGCGACCTCGAGCACCTTGTCGGTGACACCGGTCGCCCGGCGATCCATGCGGTCGGCGGCCTCGAACATCGCCCGGACCTCGTGGGGCTCGAGGATCGGGCGACGCGGCGTACGGTGGCGCAGGCGCCGCACGCGCCTGCCCGGGTTGTCGCGCAGGTAGCCGCGCTCGACCGCGTCGTCGAGGATGCGGCTCAGCAGCGCGAGGATCTTGTTGATCGACTCGTTCGACAACGGTCGCAGCGGCATGTTGTGCACGTCGCGCTCGACCACACCGGCGTCGAGGCGTTCGGCGATCCGCCGGCTCTCCTTCAGCAACGTCGTCTTGACCGCCGTTATGCGCGTGATGTCAAACGCCGACAGAGGAAGATCGCCTACGTGCGGCAGCAGGTGGCTCTCCAGGCGCCACTTCACATCGCTGATAGTGCTGGGCCTCCACTCGAGCATGTTTTCCTCAAGCCAACTGGAGGCGAACGCGCGAAAGGTCAAATCCTTCTCGTCGGCGACGCTGGGCGCAGTGGCCTGGTCCCGGTGCCGCCATGTCCCGGCGCGGATCGCCGCGAGATGCTCCTCAAGGGCGACCATCGCGCGCCCGGGCGTCCAGCCGTCCCGATCGCAACCGAGGCGCACTCGGTGGCGATGCCCGTCGACGGTCAGACGCAGATAGAACGTCTGCGCGCCGTCCATCTGGGTACGGACGTCAATCGATCCGCGATTGGGCCGAGGCATCCAGCTCTCCTCCTCGATCGCTCACGTCGTGATGGCCGTGGTCACAGCCGATGGTCGCAGGCGAGTCACCGGGTCCGAGCAGACACTGGACGCCGGCCCCGCGCTGGCTCATCTGAACGCTCCCGCAGCTGGGAATCGCGATCACGGGGACCCTCACGACATACCTGTCGCAGTGGCCTCGCTGTCGACCCCCGGAATCTCGTCGACGCCACTAGCCCAACCCGCAGACACGCCGCAGCAGCCCGACCGCGCGATCGCCGGTTTGGGACACGGTGTCCCAAATACTGGGTCAAGACCGGTAGATACCGGTAGCTTCCGGGCGGTGCCCGGCCAGCTAGCGTCGGCATTTCCCCTGCAAACCGGTGACTCTGCTGCCTCTTCGCGAGGGGCTTCACACGCGAGAGGTCGCAGGTTCGAGACCCGCCGCGCCCATGACTGATGACTGACGAATGACGAGGAAATCGCTGCAACACAGCCTTTTCCGGGGCAGTGAGCGCGACTTGACCCGAACGGGGCTGCGGCCGGCGCGATCTCGACGAAAGACGGTGATCGCGTCCCCGGCGGCGGCCGCGACGTAGACGTTCGCGCCGTCGGGGCTGACCGCGACGGACGAGGTCATGCCGAACGCCGCTACCGACGCCGCATGCGCGGCCTGCGCTGAGCGGCCGGCAGATCAGGACGCCGGGCCGCGGCCTCGCGCGACACGTTCGCGGAAGAACGCGACGTCGTGATGACCTCGCACGAGCTCTGGGGCACGTACCGCTCGGTTCCGCAGCTGTCGATCTACCAGCTTCACCGGGAGAACGGCGAGTTCGGCGTGCATGCGTTGGCGTTGCTGTGGGATGGCGACGTTCTGCACGAGCTCGAGCAGGGCGAGTTGCTCGTGTGACGGCACTGGACCCGGTGGTACTGCGCGCGCTGACCGCGGCACGTGCGAAGCGCGCGGAGCAGGGTGCCAACCGGTGACGGCCGCGTCGTGGTCAAGGCGCTCACTGCCAATGAGGCGCTCGCGCTGGACGGCCTGCTCGCGCCGCGCCGCCCACTGCTTCCCGGCACGGACCTGAGCGTCCCGCTGTCGAGATTCGAGGCCGCGCTGAGCGCCGCCAGGATCCGCAGCCCGCAGGCGCGGCTGGCGGTGAGATCGCCGCGGGCCACCGCGCGCCGCACCGACCGCGCATCGACCCGGATGCGCTCGGCGACCTCGACCGCGGTGAGGACCGCCGCGGGCTCGAGGAAAATCCCCGCCTGAGCGGGGAGATCGGATGAAGCCCTCCATCGGACTCGAACCGATGACCCCTTCCTTACCATGGAAGTGCTCTACCAACTGAGCTAGGAGGGCGGGACGCGGAAGCGTAGCGCCCGCATGGCATGAGCATGCGTTCGGCCCGCGGTCCCCGCCCACGGTAGCGTCCGCGCAGATGTCCGACGATACGCCGAGCACCGCCGCACTCCAGCGCCTGGGCGCCGCGCCCGTCCCGCCAAGCCTGAACCCCGCGCTGGAGGACGTGCGCTTCTGCCCGCGCTGCGCCCGGCCTGCGCACGTCAACTTCCCGCGCGAGCTGCGCTGCGACGCCTGCGGCTACCACGCGCTGTGGAGTCCCGAACCGGTTGCCGCGGCGATCCCCCGCGACGAGCACGGCCGCATCTGGCTGCTGCGCCGCACGCAGCACGAAGGCGCCGGACTGTGGACCTTCCCCGGCGGCTACGTCGAGCTCGGCGAGTCCGTCGAGGACGCCGCACGGCGCGAGACGCGCGAGGAGCTCGAGATGGAGATCGAGCTCGGCGCGCTCGTCGGCGTCTACTCGCGCGCTGATACCCGCGTGGTGCTCATGGCCTTCCATGCCCGCGCGCTCGGCGCCGGCCACGAGACCGCCGAGGCGTCGGAGGTGCGCGCGTTCGCGCCCGACGAGCTGCCATGGGATGAGCTGGCCTTCTGGTCGACGACCCAGGCGCTGCGCGACGCTCTCGCGTGACCTGCGCCCGGTCGGCCGCTACGTGCGGGCGGAGGCGCGCGTCTTCGCCGTGACCGTCGTGATCGGCAGCCCGAGCGGTGTGAGCTTGCTGGGCAGGTTGAGGTGCAGCCACTTCGAGACACGCGCCGGCATGGTCGAGATGATGATCTCGTCGTAGCCGTCGATGTTGACCGCGTCGTTGATCGCATCGGCCGGGTTGGCATCGCCGATCTTGCCCTCGACGTGCGCCCCGGCCGCCTCCTCGAGCAGCGGCAGCGCCAGCTCGAGCACCTCCTGCGCCTCGGCGTCGTCGGTGTCCTCGGGGTCGACCAGCCGGTGCAGCCCGTGCGCCACGCGCGGGACGAGCAACGTGAACGTGGCGGGGCTCGCGGCGGCGCGCGCGGAGACAGCGTCCAGCAGCGCGGGCGTAGCGGCGGTGCGATGCGCGACGACGAGAACGCGGGCGGGCGCGGATGCCTCCATGGCACGGCTCCTTCAGCTCGGGGGACGCGCGGATCGTGTCACGTCGGCGCTCGGTCGCCAAACGCCGTGAACGGCGCCGTCCCAACCGTCGAGATCGGCGCCGTCGCACTCGCAGTGGCGGGGGCAGGATTCGAACCTGCGAAGGCTGAGCCGCGAGATTTACAGTCTCGTCCGTTTGACCGCTCCGGAACCCCGCCGGGGCCGGGCAGTCTAGCGATCCGCCGGTCCATCAACGCGGTCAGCGGACGATCCGGCTCGGCCTCGTAGGCCGCGTACTTCGGGCCCCCGAGCATCAGCCCCGAGCCACCCTCCACGACGGCGGATGGAATGAACCAGCGACGCCCGTCGCCCTGGAGAACAAACAGGTAGCAGACCAGAACATACGTTCTGGTCCGGACGGAATCACAGCACTGCGCCGAGCCGCTCCCTGAGCTCCGGACCGGCCGGCCCGGTCCCCGATCCGAACCGCCCGACGACCTTCCCGCGGCCGATCGACCAGGTACGTGCTCAGCGTGCTCAGGACGCGTCGCGCAGCGTCTGCGCCTCAGGCAGCGACTCGAGCTTCTTCAGCGTGTGGTTCTAGATCTGGCGGATCCGCTCGCGCGTGACTTTGAACGCGCGGCCGACCTCCTCGAGCGTCCGCGGGCGCCCGCCGGTCAGCCCGAAGCGCATCTCGATGACCTCGCGCTCACGCTGGGGCAGCGCGCCCAGGGCGCGTCGCACGTTCTCGCGGCGCAGGCTCTCCGAGGCGAGATCAAACGGCGACTCGGCCGACTCGTCCTCGACGAAATCGCCGAGCTCGGACTCGTCCTCCTCGCCGACCGGCCGCTCAAGCGAGATCGGCTGCTGGGACATGCGCAGGATGTCGCGCACTTCGCGCGGCGTGCAGTCGAGGTTGTAGGCGATCTCCTCCGGCGTCGGCTCGCGGCCCAGCGACTGGACGAGCTGGCGCTCGACCTGGACGACCTTGTTGAGCTTCTCGACCATGTGCACGGGGATGCGGATCGTGCGCCCCTTGTCGGCGATCGCCCGCGTGACGGCCTGGCGAATCCACCACGTGGCGTAGGTCGAGAACTTGTAGCCGCGCCGGTAGTCGAACTTCTCGACCGCCCGGATCAGGCCCAGCGAACCCTCCTGGATGAGATCGAGGAACGTCAGCCCACGGCCGAGGTAGCCCTTGGCGATCGAGACCACCAACCGCAGATTGGCCTCGACCATGTGCTGCTTGGCCCCCATGTCGCCGCGCTCGATCCGCTTGGCGAGGGAGATCTCCAGGTCGGCCGTCAGCAGCGGCACGCGCCCGATCGAGCGCAGGTACAACCGCAGGGAGTCCAGCGACGGCTCGACGGTCAGATCGAGCTCGGGCTTCTTTGCTGTGTCGGGGTTGCCACCGTTGGCGCCCTCCTTGCGGGCCTCGGCGGCGGCCTCGACGCGGGCCCCGTCGGAGGACACCTGGCGCCCGTCGGCGCCGACGACATCGATGCCCTGCTCGGAGAGGAAGGCGTGCAACTCCCCGACCTGCTCCTTGGTGACCTCCACCTCCTCCAGCGCCGTGGCGATCTCGTCGAACGTCAGACAGCCCCGCTCCTGCCCATCCGTGATGAGCGTCCGCAGCTCGTCCAGCTCGTAGATCGGAGCGTCGTCCGCCAGCAGAACTTGGTTCTTGATCGTACGGCCCCCCTCAGATGCCGGTCGACGCGCTGGCTCTGAGATCCCCTCGATCGCAGGACACAGTCAGCTTGTGATTGATAGCACAAGATTTCTGTCTGGCAAGGGCGGATTCTGGAGACCGCTCGATACCCTCCGCTCATGCCACAGAGCCTGAGCGCTCGGGGCGCCGATGTTCAGGCGCAGACGCCGAGCCTGCGCGTCAGCCTGTCGCGTGTCGGCGTCACCGAGATCGAGAAGATCGTCCGCATCCGCCAGAACGGCGAGGAGCAGCTCTTCTCCGCCCGCCTGAAGTGCTTCGTCGACCTCGGCGCGCAGCAGAAGGGCGCGCACATGTCGCGCTTCGAGGAGGTCGTCAACGAGGTCATCGGCGAGGTCGTGCTCGGCGAGGCGACCTTCAAGGCCGAGGCGCTCGCGACCCGCATCGCCGAGCTCGTCCGCGAGCGCCAGGCCGCGGCGCGGGCCGAGGTGACGGTCGCTGCGCGCTACCCCGAGCACAAGCCCGCGCCCGTGTCAGGCATCCCGACGCAGGAGATCTACACGCTCTACGGCGTCGCTGTGGCCGCCGAGCAGGGCACCCGCCGGCTTGTCGGCGTCGCCGCACAGGGCAT